>CADBPC010000082.1 GCA_902796425.1 uncultured Lachnospiraceae bacterium | reverse complement strand
CCCGCCGCTGCAAGGTTCCATTTCGACAACACCGGAGACATAGGCATAGCCCAGTTTCTCCGCCAGGATCGCTCCTACATGACCGTTGATGGAGTCTGTGGACTCCATACCGCAGATGATAACATCAAATTTTGTGCCGGCAAGTGCTTCAACCATCGGGACTGCTGCAGCGAGGATTTTCGCTATGCCTGTGCCGTCCGCACCGCCAAATTCAGGATCACTTACAAGGAATGCATCCTTGGCACCGACGGAAAGGCAGCTTCTAAGACTCGTCTGGTTTTCGGAACCGCCGACAGAAACTACATGGACCGCGCCGCCATTGGCCTCGGTATAACGAACAGCCATTTCCTGTCCGTAGGAATCAAAAGCACTGGCCATGGGTAAAGCTTTTGAGAGGTCAGGCTGGCCTGTCTTGGGATCAAGACGGACCTCTACAGAATCATCGGGGACCTGTTTTACACAAATTAAAATCTCCATATACTCGTTTCTCCTTTTCATGTTGTTAATAGTTGCTGCTATCATCTTGTCTTTATTTTAATTTTTACCTGTCCGAGTTATCAAGCAAACGGCCGATGTGAAATCCCTGATTTGCATTCGGGGTATTCCGCATTAAATATAATGAGATCCCCCGATTTTTTATGTGTGTCAAGGTGATACCCTGTAAAGGGATCATTATATTCAGAATAAAGAGAGGAAATATGCAGACAAACAGATACTATTGGGAAGAGATTTCAGAGGATCCTGAAATTTACAGAATATGCAGTGCGGACGGCATCTGCAGTGACAATCCGAACGGATATCTTATTGTTTCCTGCGGGGAAGCTTTGGCGATCGATGTTTTTGACCTTTCAATGATGCGTACGGTATATAAGCTTGCTCTCGGTCTGGAAGTCCGGCGTGATAAGATCGATCATTTTATGACGCATCATGGCACTGATCCGGATAAAGGACAGCCGGAGTACATCAATGCCTATTTTAAGAGTGTGTATTGTGGGGCAGATGAGAGATCGGGACAGAACAAAAAGATCATCTGGGTTTCTGACGGGGACAGGATCCGTGTGGGAGAATTCTTTTTTACCTGTGTCGGTCTTCCGGGAACGTCAGACGGAGCTGTGGGGTTGTGGTTCCCGGCGAAAAGGCTGCTGTTTGCAGGTGAAGCCTTTTCGTTTGAACGGCTGCCTATGCCAATGTGCCCGGATGGGACTATGGATATGCTTGGTCTGCAGTTCGAAACAATACGAAGGATACGATCAATGCGGCCAAACAAAATCCTGACCGGTACCGGCAGAAACGCAATGGCGCCTGGGGAGTGCAGTGACATGGCAGATCAAATGACAAGTAAATACTGCCTGCTGCTTCTTAAATATTATCAGATCGTCTGTGATCATCCCGGGCTTACGGCAGAGGAATTGGACATACACATGTTGGAAAGAAATTCCGGACAGCCGCGGGAGGAAGTTCCGGTCGAAATCAGCAGCAGCTTGCGGAGGTACCTGCTTTATAGGAGATTTATTGTTGAAGCGGAGTCAGAAAAAGGGGTCGTATTTGAGCGCGGCAGCATGCGGCTCACGGACTGGAAGATTATCGGATGATGGGCGGAGAAAGGAAATCAAGGGAAAACCCGATATCTTATGAGGGTTTTCCCCGATTATTTTGCTGACAATAGTTTTTATAATATTTTCAGGGGTTTAATACTATATTTTGACAACAAGGGGGCTGCTGCGCCTGCGGCGCGCGGCACCGGAATGAGAGGTACGAATGGGGATTGGTGAAGACATCAAACTGACAAGAAGAAAATTCCTTCAGGTTTCTGCCGCAGCCGGAGTGGTCGCGGCAGCCGGAGGGATCGAGCTTTCTGCAAAGGCAGACGGGGAAGAACAAGGCGCAGAGGACCTGGTATACGTGCGTACGACCTGCGCGCCCAACTGCACCGGCGGATGCGGGCAGAAAGCGTGCGTTTATAATGGGGAGATCAAGAATATCATCCAGGCGTCGGATTATGAAGATAAAGAGCACAATCCTCGCGGATGCCTGAAAGGACTGTCTTATTCCAACCTGATCTACGGCCCTTATCGGATGAAGGGACCGCAGATCCGAACCGGAGCTCCGGGAAGCGATGAATTCAAGGACGTAAGCTGGGAGGAAGCGCTTGATTATACCGGCAGTGAGCTTCGCAGGATCATCGATACCTACGGCCCTGAATCGGTTGCAGTTGTTGTGCAGGTGGCCGGTACGGGACATGTCTGTAAAGGAGCGCTGATCCGCCTGGCTGCCCTCAACCATTTCAGTGTTTTGGGCGGTTATGAAATGAACGGCGATCTTCCTATGTCGGCGCCGATCACGTTCGGCGTACAGAGCGAAGAACTGGATACTTACTGCTGGCCGGATGCGAAATACATCCTGATCTTCGGATCCAATCCGATGCAGACAAGGATCCCGGACGCGCATTTCCTCAATGAGGCAAGGGAGAACGGGGCAAAAGTCATTGACTTTGACCCTTGCTTTACGGCGACAGCTGCGAAATCGGACGAGTGGTATTCGATCAGACCTTCCTGCGACGCGGCAGTTGCCAATGGCTTTTCCCGAGTGATCGTGGAGGAAGGAATGTACGATGCGGATTTTATCCGCACCTATACGGATCTCCCGCTTCTGATCCGCGATGATACGCAGAAGAGGCTTTTGGCGAAGGACGTTCCGGGACTTGTGATCCCTGCGGATATGCCGGAATACAGGGAATGCTACGTGGTCTACAACGGGCAGTTTCTGGCTGTAGATCCGGAACATCTTGATCTGCCGCTCGACACACAGCTGGAGGGGACGATCCCTGTGACACTGAATAACGGGACTACAGTGACCTGCCGGCCTGCTTTTGCACTGATGCGGGAAATGCTGTCGGAATACACGCCGGAAGCGGTACAGGAGATGTCAGATATGCCGGCTGTCGAGATTGAAAGGCTGGCCAGGGAGATCGCGACAGTGAAGCCGTTGCATATCATGTACGGCGCGTCCAACTATCAGTGGTACCACGGTGACCTCAAGGGAAGAGCAATGGCGCTTCTGTGCGCGCTGACCGGCAACTACGGCCATCTCGGGGACGGCATGTCCACCTACGCCGGCCAGTACAAGCTCAAGTATTCCAGCACGGGGCAGTGGTGGGGAGTTCCGGATGAGCCTGACCGTAAGCCTGCGGGTTTTTCTTTCTGCTACATGCTCAACGGAAAGACCGAAACAATGACCTGCCCGTATCCGGAGCACGGCATCAAGGCGTGGCTCATCTACTGCTGCAATCCGTTTGATCAGCACAATATCAGCAACATCCTCCGCGAACAGGTGGAGAGCGGTCAGCTGGAACTGGTGGTCAATTT
>CADBPC010000081.1 GCA_902796425.1 uncultured Lachnospiraceae bacterium | reverse complement strand
TGACAAGGGGAGGCGTCAATGAGGCGCTTCACAGCCTGATCATCGACGGAATCTTTGAGGGCGTCGGGAGTGTCCTCAGCTTCCTGCTGCGCACATGCTCTTTGCTCTCGTGAGGCTTTTTCACACACACACTGCAGACCTTCCCGATGTAGGCAAAGCGCATGTCGGCGATCGCGGCGCTCCTGTCAAGGCCTCGCTCCGTCTCCATCTGCAGCACGATGTGCTCCAGCATCTCCTGCTCGTTCGAATCAAGGTTCAGCTGTTCCAGGATCAGGGAGTCCCCCTCGATGATCTTGCTCGCCGCAAAGCGCACGGGAAGCTGTGCTCTCTGGGCGTGGTCCTCGATCAGGTGCGTGACCGCGTGAAGACAGCGGTGTACCGCCCCGCCGTGGTCGCCCGAATCGCAGAAATCCTGTCTCAGCGGCTTTTCCTGATAATGCGCGACATGGACCGCGTGCCTTACGAGCTCGTCAATGCCCTCGTTTTTTGCAGCGGAAATCGGAACGACCGGGACGCCAAGCATGCTCTCCATCCGGTTGATGTCAACGGAGCCCCCGTTGCCGCGCAGCTCATCCATCATGTTGAGCGCGACGACCATGGGGACATTCATCTCCAGAAGCTGCATCGTCAGATACAGGTTCCGCTCGATATTCGTCGCATCGACAATATTGATGATCGCCTTCGGCTTGTCCTGAAGGACAAAGTTGCGGCTGACCAGTTCCTCACTTGAATACGGCGACATGGAATAGATGCCGGGCAGGTCCGTGATCACGGTGTGCGCCTGTCCGCGGATCATACCGTCCTTCCTGTCCACGGTAACGCCCGGGAAGTTGCCGACATGCTGGTTTGCGCCGGTCAGCTGATTGAAGAGCGTCGTCTTCCCGCTGTTCTGGTTCCCCACAAGCGCGAAGGTAAGAAGTGTGTCGTCCGGGAGCGGGTCACCGCTTCCCTTCGGATGGAATTTTCCGGCTTCGCCAAGACCCGGGTGCGCGATTTCCCTTTGCTTTCCGGAGCCGGACTTTGCAGCACCACCGGAGGCGGACTTTCCCTGGCCGCTCTTTGCTGCCGCAGCCGCACCGGAGGCAGAATCTTCCGCAGAGACGACACCGTCTTCGGCTTCCTCGGCAGATACGGGACTTACCGTTATCTTTCCCGCATCGTTTAACCGGAGCGTCAGCTCGTATCCGTGGATCCGCAGCTCAACGGGATCGCCCATCGGGGCATACTTAATCAGAGTCACCACGGCTCCCGGGATGACTCCCATGTCAAGGAAGTGCTGACGCAGTGCTCCTTCGCCGCCGACAGCCTCAATCCGGGCACTCTGCCCCGGCTCTAAATCTTTAATTGTCATTTTTCCCCTCATATCTTTTCTGCGGCGGTCCTATTCATACGGCCATATTCAGTCGGCCATATTCATACGGCCCTGTTCAGACAGTTCTGTTCAGGCGGCCTGCCGCAGGTCATTTATTTTCAACGGTACATCTTCTGGAAGCATCTCTCGCACATTCCGTAGGGATAATTCCAGGCAAGCTCTCTTCCGCAGAGCCTGCACACGCGTCCCGCAAGGCGTGTCGTTTTCAAAATGGAGATAATCTTTGAGGAAAGGTCCTTTTTCATGGCGGAAACCTCCTCCATCTCCTCCTCATGATTCATCTGCCGCATGTAGGAATACAGAAGGTCGCACATATGGTAGGAGAGCTCGAGCCTGTCCAGGTCGCCCTCCACAGGGATATCCGCCTGGGACAGCCGGTAGACCTCTCCCTGCGTCTCCGCATTCAGCATTTCCCGCCAGATGTTCCTGAGCTCCTGGTTTTCGACGTCGAACGGGATCATGGACATGCGGAAAACAAGAATCCTGTCGTCCGTGAGCTCCTCCGCCTCTTTGCAGAGCGTCAGCGCCTCCGTCATATCCGCCTTGACAAAGCCTTCCTCCGGCTCAATGGCGTTCCACTGCTCCATGATGGTCGAGACCCTGCCCGGGATGCCGAGGAGCGATTCCGGCATGCTGATGATCGCGCTGCAGATGTCCGGTATGCTCGCCGCGACCGAGCGCCGGATCATCTTCCTGTCGAGCTCCGAGGTGACATACCCGGTGTCGAAGATGCCGTACCTTCCGGCGCGTCCCGCGATCTGCTGGACCTCCTCCGGAAGGAGAAGACGCTTTTGTTTTCCGTCGAATTTCATGGTCTCAAGGAAGACGATTCTCCTGACCGGCAGGTTCATGCCCATGCCGATCGCGTCGGTGGAGACGAGCACCATGGTGTCGCCCTCCCTGAATTTGCGCGCCTCCTCGTGGCGCACATCGTACGGCAGCGCTCCGTAGATGATGCTGCACGGAATATTCTTTTTCTGGAGCTCGGAGGCGACGGCGTGGACGTTCGAGCGGGAAAACACGATCAGCGCGTCCCCGTCCCTCACGCTCCCCGGGAAGGTGAAATTCATGTCCTCAACCATAAGAGGCGTCATTCTCTCGTGGTAATGCACCTCCATGTCGTCCCCGCAGGCTTCGATAATGCTCTGTACAACCGGGAGCGCGTGCGGGGCCATGCAGACATGGATCTCGTCCGCCTGCAGTCCCATAATTGCGGCGCTCCAGCCGCCGCCCCGCTCCGGGTCGGCGATCATCTGGGCCTCGTCAATTACGGCGCAGGAGTATTTTTTCTGCGGGTTCATCATCTCGATGGTGGAAGCCTGGAAGGGCGCCTTCGGATCTCCCTCCTGCTCCTCTCCCGTCACCAGCTTTGCGGGAAGGCCTTCCGAGAGGAACCGCTCATACTGCTCGAAGGCCATAAGGCGAAGGGGCCCGAGGTAAATACCGTCTCCCGCCCTCATCAGCGCCTCCATGGCGTCATGAGTCTTTCCGGAATTGGTGGGGCCGCAGTGCAGGACAAAGCGGCGCACCATCCTGCGCGTCGCGGGGTAGAGATCCACATAGCGCTTTGGCACGGCGCTCACGATGTTTTCCTGCAGGAGCAGGCCCTCCTCCCTGTCGCGAAGGTACGCCGAAGCCATCCTGTGATAATAGGGATTCTTGTTAAGGAGCGATAAAACCGCGTCCTCCGTCAGGTTCTCCGAGACTTCCCTCAGTACTCTCTCCTCACTGAATTTGCCCGCGAGCTTCAGGATCAGGACGTGGTTCATGACCTCCGCCTCGTCGCCCTTGAGCGCCGAGAGGACGTCGTTTTTCCTGACGACCCATCTTCTCGCGTAATCAATCAGGGACTGCTCTTTCCCGAGGATCCCGCACAGGGCGGCTTCCCGGGGGTACTGCAGATAGTGAACGAGCTTCGGGATGTCCTTTTTCTTCAGCTCCTGCTCGGCGTTCCTGACGCCGGTGGTCCTGCGGTACTGCTGGAAGCTCTGGAGCGTAATCCTCTGCGACTTAAGGAGCGTCCGGACTGCCGTACAGATCTGCATGGCAAGATTTTTCTCGATCCGGGGGATGAGCTCCTCCAGATCAAGGTCATCCAGGAAGGCCTCCATATTCTCGACCGCCTCTTTCCTCGCGCGGTTTCCGACCTTTACCGCGTCGAGGTCAAGTCCCTCCGCATCCATCCGGACAATGGTGTCATGGTACCTGTCGAACTGCTTTTGCAGGTCCTTTTTGGCCGTCTTCATATTCAGGAGCGCCCGGTAGGCCTCATTGGACCACACCAGTTCCTCGATCAGGCGCTTCCCCTCCGGGGATTCCAGAAAGGCTTCCTGCTCCGGGAGCTTCGGAGGGTTCCCGCGGTACCTTACGATGACCGCTTTTCTGCGGCAGCGCGAATAAACCATGCTGCGCCTTGCAGACATGGTATCCTCTGTAAATTTCTTAAAAAGTTCTGTATCCTTTGGCGTCATAAATGCTCTTGGGCAGCCGGAAACATCACGGTAAACCTGCTGCCGATTCCCTGCGAGGAGACAACGTCGATGCTGCCCCGGTGCGCGTCGGCAATCCATTTTGCGATGGAAAGGCCGAGCCCGGTGCCGCCGCTTCCCGAATTCCTCGCTTTGTCAGAGCGGTAGAATCGTTCGAAGATATGCGCCAGGTCCTCCGGGGACATTCCCTGTCCCTCATCCTGGACCCGGTAGCCGGCGTTCCTACCATCATACACCACAGAAAGATAAATATCCGTACCTTTATCGGAATATTTTGCGGCGTTCTGGAGAAAAATCCGGACAGACTGCTTGATCATCGCCCTGTCCGCCGCAATCACGGCGCCGGGCTTCTGCTTGAGGTGATAAATATGATCCGTGTCGATCATGGACGATTCCTCGTAGACCTCCCTCATCACCTCGTTGAGGTCCACGCTCTCGATATGGAGCGTATTGCGTCCGCTGTCCCCGCGGGCAAGGAACAGGAGCTGTTCCACGAGCTCCTTCATATGGCCGGATTCATTCCTGATCGCGGTGATGCCTTCGTCAAGAACGGAAGGATCATCCTTTCCCCAGCGCGCGAGAAGATCCGCGTAGCCCTGGATGACCGCGATCGGCGTGCGCAGCTCGTGCGAGGCGTCCGAGACGAAACGCGTCTGCTGGCGGTAGCTCTCCTGCATCCGCAGAAGAAGATTGTTGAGCGCGGCCTCGATCCCCTCCAGCTCCCTGTCGCCGGTGCGGATCAGGATGCTGCCCCCGTCCTCGGGATTGGTGTTCTTGAGGGCCTGTTCGAGATTCTCAAAGTGGGACATGTCGAGCGGGATAGAGCTGATCGCCTCGGCGCGCCTCGTCACTCTCTCGAGCGGCAGAAGGCGCCTGCGGTAGCGCCCCGTGTGAAAAAGAGACCCTATCAGCGATATGAGCTCCGCGGCGATGACGCTCCCCGAAACGGGCAGCACAATCTGCAGATATTCCGCAAGAGGGTAAACAGTAGCCTCGCCGTTCTCCCAGAGAATGTTCAGCGCGAGCGCCCGAAGGCTCCTTCCGGTAAAATAAATCTCCTCCGGCGAAATGTCCGCGGCGCCCTGCACCTGGGGCACGATATGGCGCACGCAGAAAACCACCGTGAACATGATGGCCATCACGGCGTCAATAAACAGATAGCTGCAGAGCTTGTCCATCCAGACGGACATATTGACGCCCCGCGCGATCGAGCGGTAGGTATTCCTCGGTGCTTTTACGGCTTCTTTCTCGTTTCCCAATGCCGCATCCTTTCCGCCTAGTGCTGTCTTATCACGTAACCCACGCCGCGGACCGTCCGGATCAGCCGGACAGAGAACCGCTCGTCAATTTTGACGCGAAGGTACCTGACATAGACGTCGATTACATTCGTCTCTCCCAGATAGTCATAGCCGCAGACCGCGCTGATGAGCTTTTCCCTGCTCATGACGATCTCCAGGTTTGTAAGGAGAGTCTTTAAAAGATCAAATTCATGGCCTGTCAGCTCGACGGGGACGCCTCCCACAGTGACCTCGTGCCTGTCCTCGTCAAGGCATACCTCACACAAAGGCTCACCGCCCGCCTCACTCTCCTTTGAGAGGGAGGCTCCGGTATCGAGGAATTTCTCTGTGTTCTCGACAGCTGCCTTCACGCCAAGGACCTTCCCGGAGGCTGCGCCCTGCGCTCCTGCGCCTTCCGATGCGCCCGCGCTTTGTCTTAAGCATGCGCGGACTCTCGCAAGGAGCTCCTCGATCGCAAAGGGCTTTGTCACATAGTCATTTGCGCCGGCATCGAGTCCGGAAACCTTGTCCATGACGGCGTCCCTTGCCGTCAGGAGGATGACGGGCGTATTCTTTTTGAGGCGGAGCCTCCGCAGGACCTCAATCCCGTTAAGGCCGGGCAGCATTACATCCAAAAGGAGCAGGTCATAATCCTGCTCCAATGCCATATCCAGTCCGCTCCTGCCGTCCTGCGCCTTGTCCGTTTCGTAGCCCTCGTGCTTTAATTCCAGTTCTACAAAACGCGCAATCTGTGCCTCATCCTCTACGATCAGAATTCTGCTCACTGTTTACTCTTTCCGCGCTGCCCTGCGCTCCTGTGCGCTTCCTGCTTCGGCTCCTGTGCGCTGCCTTGCGCGCTTCCTGCTTCGCTTCTTTTTACGCAGCGCTTTTTACTTATTCTTCCTGTCTTTCAGGTCGTTCTTGATATTTCTGGCTTCCTTCGAAACCTTGTCCATCATATCATTGAAGTCCACCGTCACCTTCTTTGCGCCTTCCACATGATAGCGGCAGTCTGCGAACAGGCCGACCACAAGGGCGGGAACGATGAACCAGAAGGCGAAGATGATTGCCAGCACCAGGACGATGACCGGCACGCTCAGGATCTCCTCGTCCTTTCGCTGTACGCAGAACATTGCCTTGGAAAGTGTCACCAGAAGGCGCTTTACGGAATCGATGAATCTCTGTGCGGAGTCATTTCTCTTCTCCGTGCGGGTCGTGTTTTCCTTCTCAAAGGCCTCCCTGTCCACGGTAATCTCACGGAAGCTCCCGTCGACGGCGTCCTGAGAGCCTGCTCCTGCTTCGCTGAAGTCTTCTTCCTGTGCGGCTTCCTTGGCTGCGCGGGCTGTATTGTCCGTGAAATCCCGGCTGGCGGAAGGATCCTCTGCGTGATATTCCGGAACCTTCTGTGTCTTTCCCTCTTTCCCGAGTGCGATCACGGCATCGAGGATGTCGTATCCGTTTTCTTCAAGAACTCTTCTTGCTGTCTCTTCGCTGACACCGGTCTTCTCAATGAGCTTTGCGATCTTTTCCTGATTTTCCATAACCTCTGTACTCCTTTTTTATCTATATGAGCCTTTGCGGATTTTCCGGCGGCTCTGTTGTTCTTACAGTGGTTATCATACACACACTGAATTAAAGGCAAATGTCGTTTTTCCTTAAAATTGCATTAAGAAAGCCTTTAATTTTAACCGAGCGGAATTTCCACGATCTCTGCCATTTTGGCAAGGCAGGTCTCGATCTGCTCGGAGATCTCGCGGACAAGCCGGTCCGTAATCTCTTCGTTTTTCTCTTCCTTAAGGCTCTCGAGGAGGTTCTTTCTCACCTCGCGGCTGATTTTGTCCAGTCTGGAGGTATAGTAGCCGGAGGGAACCGCCTTTCGCGCAATGCGCGGAATGGAGACCTTCATGAGCGCGGACTGCATTTTCTCCTGCCCGAGTGCCAGCACAAGGAGCGAAATAACGGCGCCCGCAATGACGCCGGGAAGTCCCTGCGCGATCATGGCGATGCCGCTCCCGCCGCACAAAAGCCCTATCATCACGGAGACGATGGTGTCGATCATCCATGTGATCTCCTCGACGGCAAAGATATCCTTTGAATCCACCTTAATGTCGATATCGCTCGCCGCAAGGTAGGAGGTCAGGTTCAGAGCGGAATAAGGAATGTTGTGCCGTATGCAGATGGGCATCGTATATTCCTCGAGGGCGTAGGCGACAGGCCGAAGCCACGCGGCGATCGGCTTTGTCAGGAGCTCTTTTGCCTCTGCGCTGTGGATATAGGCGTCGATCTCCTTCTGCATATATCCGTCGATCTCGCTGAGCCTGTCGATCTCGCCGTTTCTCCAGCGCTCGATGACAGGAAGGGCCGCATTTTTAAGGATCGGGTCGACCAGGACGTCCACGGCAGCCTGATACAGCTCGCCTATCCTCGGGGCGACGATCTGCTCCACCGTGGAAGAAGCGCGCAGATCCTCCACTTCCTTTCGGAATTCGCGGAGCTCGTCATCGATGAGTGCGCAGAGGGAAAGCCCTCTTGCAACCGAGAACTCGGGCTCGCTTCCCGTAACGACGACCGCGTCCGGAAAGACGTCCCTGCACCACTGCCGGATCGCGGGGAGCCTGCTGACGCCGCCGGTAAGGAAAATAAGCTCGGGGTGCTTTTCCGTGATGCCGCTTTTTGCCTGTTTAAGGCTGGCCTCGAACTCTTCTTTAAAGGATCTTCCGCCCAGTCTTTCGACGCCTTTGTTTGTCAGGGCGGCCGCCGTCTCCGGGTTCATGACAAGCCGGAGCTTTACGGGGGAGCCTGTATACCGGATGCTCACAAGCTCCGAGCATTCGTGCTCCTGCCAGTAATCCTCGTCGGAGAAATACTTCTCCTTCAGGCGCCTTGCGGCAAATTCGCAGTAGCTTTTCCAGGCGCTGCTCTTTTCAAAAATCTCTCTTATTTTCTTCTCATTTTTCGACCGGCGGACGGATTCCTCCAGAAGGATTTCGTCCATGATCCCGCCGCCGAGGAACACCTCGCCGCCGGTTCGCAGCTCCACCTCGCGTCCCCCGCAGATATAGGCAAAGTCCGTCGTCGAGGAGCCGATATCGATGACCAGCACGGGCTTTGAGAGAATGTCATAGCCGACCTGGAGGTGCCGCGACTGGCAGGCGTAGACAAGGGCTGCGCGGGACTCGGAGATGATCCGCACGGGAGGGTATCCCGTCTTTTCAAAGATCTCCCTGTACTCCTCGCGGGCCTGTCTGTCCCAGCCGGCAGGACAGCCGACGTAGACGCACGTATCCTCACCCTTTATGAGTTCTCCCGAGAGGTAAAGCTCTCCCAGGACTCCCGCCGCAAAGCTGCGGATGTCCTTTGAGGCTGCGGGATCCGTCAGAAACCTGCTCTTGAAGCGGATCTTTCTTTCCGCCGCGTCCGGTGCGTAGCAGGCACTCTCCCCGATGATGAGCTTTCCCTCCGGGAGGAGCGCATAGGCCGTTATGATGCTCTTCTCCCTGCAGATATCGAGCATTTCCGGTTCCCGCGATATTGTTTTATCCAGCCTCGAGACGGCGCTCTCCGCGTCGCCGAGGTCAAACCCGTAAAATCTGTCCATATCCTTATACTCTCTGCGGGAGCCCTGCAATTCCCTTCTTCAGGAGCTTTCCGTCCTTTCGGAGGGCCGGGCGGATCGTCATTTCCCGGTAAGCCGGCATGCACTCGAACAAGTCCGCCGTCTCCTCGCTGTAATCGAGAGTTTCAATCCCCAGTGTGTGAAAATAGTAGCTGACGTTCCGGGCGATTTCGCCTGCGGACTCGCTCTCCTGCTCCGCATAGACGTTCTCGAGAATCCCGGAGAGAAGATCAATCAGCCGCCCGTCCGCAGCTCCCCTGTCCGTCCCGACCGCGCCGTCCTTTGCGGTAAGCTTTTTTCTTTTCAGGGCATCGTCCGTTCGCACATTTTCCAGCAGATGGTCAATCTGCAAAACGCTCGCCAGCATGTGATGGTAGATCTTCTCCGCATCCGGCGCGGCAAGCGCATAGGTACTGCCCTGCGGCGCCCTCGCTTTTGTCCTGCGCCCGGGGAGGGAGATCCGGATGCCGCCCCCCGCGGCGTAAAAGGACAGTGCGCAGAGGATAAGAAGAAGGATCCGGACCGCTGCGGATGAAGTCCCCTGCGCGCCCGCGCCCGGCAGAAGATACAGCATGACCTGCACTGCCATAAGCGCAAGGCCTGCGCCGAGGCAGACTCCCTGCGCGGGAGTCATGCGCGCCGCCTTCCGTCCGGACAGGCCTGCCGCGGCGGGATCTCTTTCATATACCACGGGCTCGCCGGAGCTGTCCGCAAGGGCGCTCGCGCCCTTTACGGCAAGGAGCGCGGCCTGGGCGTACTGCCTGACCGCCTCGTTCTCCTCTTCCCCGCTGTAGCGCATAAGAATACGCCCGAACTCATCCGCCACCGCATCTGCAGCGGCAGGTAAGTCGGGCGCGTTACCCAGTCTGCCTATCAATGTATTACGGTCTTCTTCCAGAATACTCTGCAGTGTCATACGAATTTCCCCGCTTTATGCCAATGCCTTACAGCGGCATTGCAGGATTCATTGTAGCAGGTTTTTACTGCGGTGAAAATGACCGTACCTTTCCTTGCCGGCTGCCTTATTCGAGCACCTGCGCGCACTTGGCAAGCCAGTCTATGATCTCGATGTGCTGCGGGCACTGGCTCTCGCACTGTCCGCACTGGATGCACTCGGAGGCCTTTCCGGTATTAGCCGTTCTCCACGCATAGTCCCTTCTTGCGCCTTCCAGTTCGTCGAATACGAGATTTCTGTTCATGCTGCCGAAGATTTCCGGGATCGGGATCTGCATGGGGCAGCCCGCCGTGCAGTAGTGGCAGGAGGTGCAGGGGATCTGCTCGATGCCCTCGAGCGTATCCATGGCCTTTTTGACGACCGCCGCTTCCTCTTCATTCAGCGGCTTGAAATCTTTCATATAGGAGAGGTTATCTTTCATCTGGGTCAGATCCGACATGCCGGAAAGGACCGTCATGATGCCCTCCTGGGAGGCGACGAAACGGATTGCCCAGGATGCCGGGGAGGCGTCCGGGTCGGCTGCCTTAAAGATATCCGTCACAACCGCGGGCGGATCTGCCAGCGTGCCGCCCTTAACGGGCTCCATGACGACGACCGGCTTTCCGTGCCTTCTGCAGATCTCGAGATTCTGAGCGGAGCAGACGGAGGGACTGTTCCAGTCGGCGTAATTGATCTGTAGCTGTACGAACTCGACATCGGGGTGCTTTGTCAGAAGGTCCTCGAGAACCTCGGGCTTGTCGTGGAACGAGAAGCCGTAATGCCTGATCAGGCCCTTTGCCTTCATCTCCTTTACGAATTCCCAGAGATTGTATTTGTCGTAAAGATCCAGGTTATTTACACTGAGGGCGTGCAGCAGATAGAAATCAAAATATCCCGCCTGCGTCCTCTCAAGGCTGATTTCAAGCTGTCTTTTCGCAGTGGCCTCGTCGACGCAGTCTCCCGCATGGGCGTTCAGCTTGGTCGCAAGGAAAAAGCTCTCGCGGGGATATCTTTTGACCAGAGCTTCCCTCGCGGCTTCCTCGGAAAGTCCTCCGTCGTATACATACGCGGTGTCAAAATACTTCATTCCCGCGCCAAGGAACAGGTCCACCATCTGCTTTGTCTGCTCAATGTCAATGCTTTTTCCGTCTTCGAGCTTCGGAAGCCTCATAAGGCCGAATCCGAGCTTCGGCATTTCAGTTCCAAAGTATTCGCTCATAGCTTCTCCTTTCGCTTTGTCTTATAGATCAGTCAGTATCTGTTTATACAATAGTTTATACCGTCCGGGTGAGTTAGTAATTGCTAATCGTTGTTCTTCCGCAGGCCGCCGCACAATCGCGTTTTTTCATACGCCGAAAGTGTTCATTTATACCTTATTTATATTGAAAAAAAGCCTGTTCTGTGATAATTTTGTAACGACAGAATTGCCATTTTTATGGCGGGCGCTGCAGCCTGAAAAAGGCTGCAGGTTTTTTCTTGTTTTTACTGCTATTATTCGGCTTTTTTAAGCCGTGATAATAAATACTAAAGAAGGAGACATGTCATGCAGGAGTATCGAAAGATTCCGGTCACAAAGGACGAGATCGTTCCCGTAGCGCGGCGCATGCGCGACGAGGGTGTTATTCTCGCCATGATTCATGGATATGTCACGCCCTCGGGCGCATACAACATATCTTATGAATATCAGAAGGGGGAAGTGATCGAGTCCTACACGATCGAGGGGGAAGACAATCTGCCTACAATCTCTACGATCTACGACGAGGCGGCAGCCTGGCCGGAGAGAGAGCTGAATGAGCTGATCGGCATCACCTTTGAGGGACTTGATACCAGCAAGCGCCTGTTCATGCCGGATTCCATGCTGGACGGACAGGGACAGATTCTTGTGACGCCCATGGATGAGCTGATTGAAAAAACACACAAAAAGGAGGAGGAATAAGTGAGTTACATTGTTCCGATCGGTCCCTACCATCCGTCGCTTGAGGAACCGATCCATGCAAGGCTGATCACCGAGGGGGAACTGATCAAGGACGCCGAGATCTTTATCGGCTACAACCACCGCGGCATTGAGAAGCTGGCCACACAAAAGAACATCATTCAGACGTTGGTGCTGGTGGAACGTGTCTGCGGTATCTGCTCGCACTCTCACGCGATGACCTTCGCGATGGCATGCGAGAGCATCTCCGGTATCAAGGTATCGAAGAAGGCGCAGTACATCCGTGTTATCATCGCAGAGCTTGAACGTCTCCATTCCCATATGCTCTGGCTCGGCATCGCGCTTCATATCATCGGACACGACAGTCTGTTCATGCATACCTGGGATGACCGCGAGGTTGTTATGGACGCTCTGGAGGAGCTGACCGGCAACCGCGTCAATTACGGCATGATCACCTACGGCGGCGTCCGCAGGGATATCACGCCCGAGCAGGCACAGAACGTTCTCAAGATGCTGGACAAGCTCGAGGACGACCTGAAGCGCCTGACCGATTTCCTGTTAAATGACAAGACCGTCGCACTCCGCACGCAGGGTGTCGGCATCCTCACAACCGAGGACGCAATCCGCATCGGCGCGATCGGCCCGCACGCACGTGCGTCGAACGTTCCGATCGATGTCCGCAAGGACGCGCCTTACAGCTGCTATGACGAGTTCGACTTCGACAAGGCCGTATGGCCGAGCGGAGACGTATTCGCCCGCGTCGTGGTAAGAGCGCTCGAGAACTTCGAGAGTATCAAGATTATCCGCCAGGCTCTGGACAGCATGCCGAAGGGCCCGCTGAATCTCGGTACGAAGATCCCTACGATCAAGCCCGGCGAATATATGAACATGCATGAGGCTCCCCGCGGCCAGCTTTCCTACAAGGTTGTCACCAACGGTACCGACAAGGTCGCCCGCGTCAGTATCCACGTCCCGACCTTCAAGAACGCTCCGACCGTGCCGACCATGCTGCGCGGAAACTCCGTAGCGGACGCAGGCCTGATCATCGCCAGTATCGATCCCTGCTTCTCCTGCATGGACAGATAAAAAAATAAGACTTAAGATACCTGCACGGGGAATACAGCATGCATGAGCTTGTCATCGTGGAGGGGATTCTTGAAACAGTAATCCCCGAAGTACAAAAGCATAACGTCTCGAAGATCCTGAAGATCCGTCTGAAGATCGGAGACCTTTCCGGCGTGGTTCCCCGCTGCGTCCATGAGTATTTCGGCATTGCCGCCGCCGGCACAATCGCGGAGGGCGCAAAGCTCGAAATCGAATCCATTCCGGTCCGCATACGCTGCAGCACCTGCGGCTATGACGGAGTCCTCGGAAAGGTCAGGTATCTTTGTCCGTCCTGCGGCGGGACCGATTTCCGGATCACGCAGGGAAAAGAATATTATATAGAAAATGTGGAAGCAGAATAATTCCACTGCAGCAGGGATCCGGCAGCCCAAAGAAGGTGCCTGCCGTCCCAAATACCTGTAACAATAGGAGGTGCAAATTGAAAAAAGCCAGTCCGTCGGCCATAGCATCCACAGCGATCCTGTGCTTTCTTTTCTGGCTGATGATCACCGGACAGATCGTCTCGATCTTTAAGGGAGAGGCATCGGCACAGGTCCTGATCGCCGGAGCTGTGGTCAGCATCCTCGCCGGTCTCTTCAGTGCCCGGTTTTTTATTCACGAGAAGGCGTTCTTCCTGTGGGATCCCAAGCGCTTCGCGAGCCTGATCGTGTACTGCTGCTGGACTTTCCCCAGAGAGCTGGTCAAGGCCAACATTGACGTAGCAAAGAGAGCGCTTGATCCGGATCTTCCGGTCAACCCCGGAATCGTAAAGGTTCCCGCGAATGTCAAGGGCAGCTATGCGCAGGCCATGCTCGCGGATTCCATCACACTTACTCCCGGAACCATCACCATGGACATCACCGAGGAGGACGACAAAACTTACTATTACATCCACTGGATTGATGTAGCAACGCAGGAGCCGGAGGAAGCGGGCGAAGCCATCAAGGGCACGCTCGAAGCCGGCGTCAGAAAAATATGGGAGGATTAACATGAGTGAATTAGTCTTTTTCGCCATCTGCTTTATCGTGCTGGCCCTCTGTCTCCTGTATCGTCTGATCATCGGCCCCAGCATCGCGGACCGCGCGATCACCGCGGACTCGATCGATATCCTCTCGGATATGGCCCTGATCCTGTTCGCGCTTTACAGCGGACGTTCCGTCTTTATTGACATTGCATTTATCACCGCGCTCCTCGGCTTTATCGGCTCTGTCGTCGTCGCGCGTTATCTGGAGGGCAAGCTATGAGAATTATTGTAGATATCCTGATCCTCTGCAGTATCTTCTTTGCCTTTGCCGGCGTCGTCGGTATGCTGCGCATGCCCGATGTTTTCTGCCGCATGCAGTCTTCGACCAACATTGCGACACTGGGCGTTCTGGGCGTAATACTGGGAGGATTCCTGTTTTCCCTGGTCTACCTTCATGACGTAGCGATGGCACTGAAGCTTCTCATGATGGGAGTGTTTTACATTATCACCAACCCGATCACCGGCCATGCGATCTGCCGCGGTGCCTACAAGCACGGCATCCGTCCGGACAATGAAATGGAATGTGATAAATACGGTGAAGATCTGGAGGTGGAAGAATGACACTTGTTTCTGTATTAAACACCCTGGTTCTGATCGGTATCCTGGTATCGGCGCTGTGCGCGGTCGTATTTGAAAAGCCGCTCTCGGCTGTCATCAGCCTGGGCGTCACCGGCGCGTTTGTCTCCCTGGAGTTCATTCTCCTGCAGGCACCCGACGTCGCCATCGCGGAAGCGGCCGTAGGCGCGGTACTGACAACGATCATGTTCGTCGTCGCGATCCGTTACACTACACCAAAGGAGGATGAGGAGAAATGAAGAAAAATCTGGCTCTTTTCGCCATCATCATCATTCTGGTGTGCGGCATAGCGGGTGTCCGCGAAATCTATAACTCCGGCTCCCTTGCCTATGACGGCAATACCGATGTGACGGCGCTTTACGAGAATCCCTCCGGATACACGATTACAGAGGATGAGGGAGGCGTTGCTTCCATCATCGTCAAGGAAAACCTTGAGAAGACAAGAGCGGCCAACAACGTCGCCGCCGTCGTCTTCGACTTCCGCGGATTCGATACTCTCGGCGAGTCCTTTATTCTGCTGACGGCCATCGCCGGTTCCTTCGTAATTTTAAGCAGAAGCGCAAAGAACGGGAAAGGAGGAGAGGAAGAATGAAATTTAAAGACGGCATTAAAGAAAAGAACGTCATCATCCGCTGCGGCGCTGATAAGTTTCTTCCCTTCGCCATTACCTTCGGTATTTATATTATCCTTTTCGGAACCGTGAGCCCGGGCGGAGGCTTCCAGGGCGGCGTTATCGTTGCCTCTGCTGCTCTCCTTCTTTATCTCGGCTACGGTTACAAGATCGCCAAGAAGGTGATCAATACGGAAGTTCTCCGTATCGGTGAGGCGATCGGTGCCTCCGCTTACGTTATCCTCGGTCTTGCAGGTATCTTCGCGGGCCGCAACTTCGCAGCCAATATCTGGTATGACAACGGCGAGGTCGGTGACCTGATCAGTGCCGGTACCATCACCTTCATGGGCTACGCGGTCGGCTTCAAGGTTCTGACAGGCGTCGGTTTCCTGATTCTGCTCCTGCTCGGCGTTCTCGGCATCGCTGCCGGCGCCCGCGAGGAGGAAGAAGAGATTTCCGGTGAAGCGGACATCGTTGATGCAGCCGAAGAGACGGCACAGGAAGAAGCTCCGGCAGAGGAAGCCGCTGCAGAAGTTCCCGCGGCCGCTGTCCCGGCAGAAAAGGAGGAAACCGTATGATACTGGCAAATTATATTGTCTCCATACTGCTGATCGCGCTGGGTCTGTTTACCGTCTGCACCAAGAAGAATCTGATTAAGATCGTCCTTGGCCTCGGCATCGTCGACTACGGCGTTAATCTTCTGATCGTAAGCTTCGGATTT
>CADBPC010000080.1 GCA_902796425.1 uncultured Lachnospiraceae bacterium | reverse complement strand
GGCGTATTACAGGGAAGCGGAGAAATGCCGTCCTCCGTTGGAGGATAGGGAGCTGCAGACGATATGGCGGAGCGCGGTAAGGTTTTATGAAAAGAAGGTCGTTACCGATCCTTCTTATGTACCGCCGAAGGAGTTTAAGACAGGTATCCCGGAAAAGTGGGAGGAACCGATTCCTTTCAGCAGCTATACTGTCGCGCCGTTTCCAGCGGAGGCCCTGCCGGAAGAGATCGGGGATTATGTTAAGGCTGTCGCGGAGAGTACGCAGACTCCTGTTGATATGGCAGGGACGGCTTCACTTGCGGCGATAGCCGTCTGCCTTCAGGGAAAGTACAAGGTCCGGGGTAAGGATGACTGGATGGAACCGCTGAACGGATACTTTATTGTGATCAACCCGCCATCTGAAAGAAAGTCGGCGGTCGAGAGCAGCATAGTAAGGCCTCTGGATGCCTATGAGGAGCAGTTCAACAAGCGGAACGCAGCGGCCGTGGAAGCAAGCGGGATGCGCCGGCGTGTCCTGGAAAAACGGCAGCGTGCCATTGAGGACAAGGTCTCTAAAGGCAATGCGGATCCTGCAGAGATGGAGGCCATCGCAAAAGAAATCGCTGATTTCGAGGAGGTCCGACCGATGCAGCTTTATGTGGATGACATCACAACAGAAAAGCTGGTGTCAGTCATGGGGGAGAACAAAGGACGAGCGGCATTGGTCTCCAGTGAGGGCGGTATTTTTGATACCCTTGCCGGGATCTACACGAAGAATGTCAACATTGATGTCATGCTGAAAGGCTATTCCGGGGATACGATTCGGGTCGACCGTATCGGCAGGAAGAGCGAGAGTATCATGGATCCTTCGCTTACGATCCTACTTATGGCACAGCCGAATGTTGTTTCCTCAGTGATGGATAACTCTACTTTTCGAGGGCGCGGCCTTACTGCGAGATTCCTGTACAGCATGCCGGTCTCGTTTGTGGGCAGGAGAAAGTTTGATTCTGAGCCGGTACCGCCTGCCATTTACCAGAGATATGAACAGAAGATGATCTACCTGCTGGAGGATGAGTACCCCGGAAAACCGGAGATCATCACGTTGTCGAAGGAAGCCTCTAAACTGCTGACCGGGTTTGCTTCCGAGATTGAGACGATGCTGGTGACGGATCTTTCTGAGATGTCTGACTGGGCAGGAAAGCTCGTCGGTAATACGCTGCGGTTGGCAGGGCTTCTCTGCCGTGCTGGCAAATACCGGAGCCACGATTTCCTTGATGACCCTGATCCGCTTGTAGTGGAGAAGGAAACAATGGAAAACGCCATAAAGCTGGGGCGGTATTTTTTGAATCATGCACAGTCGGTCTACAACGTGCTGCCGGTGAATGCTATGTATAACGAAGCTGAAAAGATCCTGGATATGATCGTGAAGAAGGGGCTGACTCAGTTCGACCGGAGACAAGCCATGCGCAGCTGCAGCAGTTTCAAAACAGTCGCGGCTATCCAGCCTGTATTGGACTTCCTTGAGGACTACGGATATATCGTGCAGATCACGCAGAAGACGACTGGTTCAGGCAGGCCACCTCTGCCGAAGTATGCGGTAAATCCACATACGAAAGAAGTGTTTTGTCATTCTGTCAAGCATTTGTCAGAGGACATTTTAAATGAAAATAAGGTTGGGAAGCATTAAGAACAGCAACTTTTTTGATTTTGTCAGTTTTGTCAGAAACCATATAAAAAGACTAAAAGACTTATTTTATTTATTTATATATATTTCTGACTGTATTTATGCGTTATATGACAAAACTGACAAAATGACAAAACTCGAAAAAGCCCATAAATAAAGGCATTGGCGATGTCAGGAAGAAAGAAAGTCATTGGTGACGATTCTGACAAAATTATTTGGGAGAATTTTATATGAGGGAAAAGTTCATAGAGCAGAAGCTGGTGAAAGCTGTTAAAGAATCAGGTGGCATCTGTCCGAAACTGATTTCTCCGGGAACGGACGGGATGCCGGACAGGATGATTCTGATGCCGGAAGGCCGAATAGGATTTGTGGAAGTCAAGTCACAGGGGAAAAAGCCGAGGCAGCTACAGATAAAGAGGATCAGGCAACTACGGAAACTTGGCTTCATGGTGTTCGTGCTGGACGGTACAGAGCAGATTGGAGGAATCATTGATGAGATACGAACCCCATGAATACCAGGAATATGCCATAAGGTACATCATCGATCATCCTGTGGCGGCGGTCTTCCTTGACTGCGGCATGGGAAAGAGTTCGATCACGCTGACAGCCGTCATGGACCTTATGTTCGACCGGTTCGAGATCGGGAAGGTCCTTGTCGTGGCGCCCCTGAGGGTAGCAAGGAACTCATGGCCTGATGAGATCAGGAAATGGGACCATACGAACTTCTTTACTTACTCGGTCGTGACCGGTACGGAGAAGGAGCGGAAAAGGGCGCTTGAGAAGGATGC
>CADBPC010000079.1 GCA_902796425.1 uncultured Lachnospiraceae bacterium | reverse complement strand
GGCAGAGTAAGACCACAAAGAAAACGAAAGCCAGCATCGCAGTGATCAGAAGGCTCCCGCCAAGGTTCATTCCAAACAGATACATCCCGCCAAACGCAGCGCCGCTTATTATGAGCGTTGCAAGAATTGCTTTAAGCCACCAGGGAAGGAAATAGTAGTGGGACTCCTTAAGCGCGCGGACGCTCACTTTCCCCGTCTGGCCGTTGACCGCTGCCATCAGGTCTTCCTTGCAGATGTAGTAGACCGGAAGCAGTACCGGCATAGTGATAGCTGATTCCGCAGAAGCCTTGACGCTGACCGCTTTCGTCTCCAAAGTTTTCCTGACCGCAGGCGTGTAGCACTCTTCCACTTCCTGACAGACGCGCTGCTCAAGGTCTTTCCCATTGATATCCGGAGTCTTCACATGGTGGCCCGCCACATATCCGAATTCAAACTCCGTGAGTCCATTCAGGTCAAAAGGTTCCATCCCGTCGAGAAGAAGATTGTCCAGCTGCCTGGAGCAGTTGACAAAAGCATTCTCCATAAATCCCTCGCAGCGATAGACACTGCTTGCATCCATCCTTGATGCCCGCATATGAACAGGCCCGCGGACCATCTCATAGGGAAGATAGAATCCCTTTAATTCCGGGATCAGAGGAAGGAGCTGCTTGGCTTCCCTCTTGCCCCGGTTCTTCCTGCACCAGTCCTCCAGCCTTTCGCACGCCTCCTTCTGCGTGATCCCGAAAGGAACGACACTCTCCGGCATATTTTTCGAACTCAAATATTCGGTCCGCACCAGACTCCGCCCGCAGAAGGGGCATCCCGAGAGCGCTTCATTCTCCTCAAACACTACTTCCGCGCCGCATCCGCTGCAGGACGTGCTGAAGAGCCGGTACTTCTTCACGGAGTTCCTCAGCTTCTCCCGCTGCAGGCTCCGGAATCCCTGTTTTTCTTTCTGCGCTTCGCTGATGCCGACCGTGCCGCCGCAGTGACCGCACACATACATCTGCTTCACGATGTCAAAATCTGCCGGCGCCCCGCACTGCGGGCAGTGAATATCTGTGATCCTGTGCTCCAACTTCCGCCTCCCGTCTATACACATATTTGGAAATTATAATTGCATCTCAAATATTGAAATATTCATTTCATCTGATGGTTCATTATGAAACCTTTAGAATATTTCCTGATTTTCACACAATAGTATTATAAATGCTTTTATTCTACAATGAACATACAACAGTCTATCTCCTATCTATATTTTGATAAAAAGGAAGTATTATGAATAATCAGAACACCCCGGAAGCAAATTTCCCCAGACAGAACAACCCGGAGCTGGAATCCCTTCGGATCGAATATCAGAACCTCTTCGACCGAAGCAACAAACTGGACAATAAAGCTTACATCACGGTTACTTTCCTTGGCTTCATGTTTGTCTTTATCACCAGCCTGTTCGGAAGCCTCCCGCAGATCCAAATGCAGGGGAACCCTGCCCATGACGTCCTTACTGTCCTGTACATCGTCGTATGCGTTGCCGTGGCTGTCACCTACGTGTGGAACCTGATCTGGAGCATGCGCCTTCTCGCGCCGGAAGGGATCATCCGTCTGGACCCGGACAAAATAGCGCAAGCCAAACTGGACACCTGCAGTATCCCCGAGGCGGAGCGGCGTCTGATCGCGCTCTACAGGGAGATCATCAACGAAGATCTTGTGAAACTGCACACCCGCTGCGACCGCTTTGTCCAGGGCCTTCGATATGTGCTGCTGACATTGATCCTCTCTTTCGTGTGCTATGGACTGCAGGTGTTTTTGAAGATGCTGTAAATGGTTCTTCTGTATTATCCATTTGGAATATACGGAAGAATATGATCCGAAGCAGTATAGTTTCGAAGATGTGGTCCCGATTGAGATTTCTGGTCGTCAGTGCAGCATTAATTTAGAAAGAGCCTCTCCTGCTTATAAGCGAGTGATGACTCTCTCTTTTTTTGTGGCCGATTCGGAGACATTTTTCCAGATTGTCGCTCCATTTTCCGCCCCTCGTAAAAGTTTTTGTGGGATCATCCGTCACGCTTAGTGTTGCTCTTTGGAATTAATTGGTCCTGGGTGTGGTTGGGCACAGATGAGCGTGGTTGCAGAATTGTTCCGCGAAGGAAAGACTTTCTACAAGATCGACAGCAAAGGGAGCGTTGCCGACGAACTTACATACGGCTACAGTTCGATCATGATCGATGACAAGGAGTGCTCCGTGAACGGCCGAGGGATCAACATTGCGGTCGTGGATCGCAAGAGCGCGACGGTCATCGATAAGGTGTGCTTTCATACGGGCGTTAAGCTGAAGGCGGAGAGGGAGAAATAAGGGGACCGGAATATCAAAGGAGAAATGACCGGTCAAGAACGGTAAAGCGCCGCGCCAGGTTTAAGCCGACGCGGTGTTTATTTGTGCCCTGAACTGTCCGGCTGTGTTAACACTATCCTTTTGTGTAGGGCATTATTCTTTCATAAATGATAAAATAGTTTAGTTAACCACAATGAGAAACGCCTACGGAGATCTTACTGTCAGGAGCCGCTTATGTCGACGCGTAATAAACAGATCAAAATCATCATATTCGCGCTGACACTGCTGTTCGCCGTTTCCGCGTACCGCGTATGGAGCGTCAACAATTTTGAACATGACCCGTACATGAGATACATTCTGGAAGCGGTCTATTCCTTTTTGATCTTCTTATGGAGCGCCTCTATCTACAGCCGCGTCACGCAGAAAAGTATGCAGATCTGGTTGTATCTAGAAGCGGCTTTGATGTTCATCGGCCTGACGATCAGGTTCCTGCAGGAAACCTATTGGTACAGGGATATCCCGCTCATGCGGGTAAGCGGACTGTGTCTTGCGGCGACGATCCTTCCCATGCTGCTCTTTGGCATGTACGCGTCGCTTGGAATCGGCCAGAATGACCAGTACTCCATGAACCGTAAGTGGCTCGGTTTTCTTGTTCCGGTGATCGCGGCGACCTATCTTATTCTCACTGACGAAAAGCGCCATTTTGTGTTTTTTCTCGAGTCTGAGGAACAGCAGCCGAATCTGTCGTTCCATCCTGGCGTGGGAACATTTCTGTTCTGCGGTATTGGCGTCGTGCTCATGATCCTGCGTGTGTTGATCATCTACCGGCGGAACAGGGATATTCGCGGAAAAGGGATCATGAGAGTCGTGATCCCGTGTTTTGAACCGATCGTAATGGCTTCGTTTACCCTTTATTATTTTCTGTTTTCTCTTGGTATTGTCCCGTGGCTGGAGGGCAAGGAGATCATTGAGCTCTATGCCAAAATATACATGGTCGAAGTTCTGACCTGGGAATTCTATATTTTCATGGGCCTTGTTCCCGTCAACATGGAATATCAAAGCATACTCGAAAACTCAACAGTCGGTATGCAGATCCTCAGTGAAAGCGAAAAAATACTCTCGAAGAGTGCCGTTCCCGTATCACAGGAAACTGTAAGAATACTGGAAGAAAAGGAATTTATCACACTGGAGGACGGGAAAGAACTGCACATGCATGCGCTGTCTGACGGGTACTTTCTGTGGTATACGGACACATCCCTCTTAAGAAGAACGATCGAAGATCTCGAAAACAGCGTCGAACAGCTTTCCCAAAAGGGATACCTTCTTGAGGAAGAACTGAGGGCGAAGAACAATACGGCGAGGATCCTGGCGCAGAACCGGATCTACGACGATCTGAATAAGGAAGTCTCCGGGCAGCTGCAGATCATGAAAGAACTGATCGACAGTCAGAAGAATGACGAGAACGCCGAGGAGAAACTCCGCAGGCTTTATTTGCTTGGTACCTATGTGAAAAGGCGCTGTAACCTGCGCCTGATCCATTTAGAGACCGGAATGATCGCACCCGAGGATATACAGATCAGTTTGGAGGACATGGTCAAGGCTTTGGAGATCATGAATATTCCGGCCTCCGTACATTGGGATCCGTCAGAAGAGCTGCCTCCGGATTATCTGCTTTGTGTTCTGGATACGCTGGAAGGGATTCTCAAATACGAAGATTTCGAACTTTCTGCTATACGGATCGAGACCGTTCCCGAGGGAGTCAAATTCGAGGTATACAGATCCGGTGACAGCAGGAAAACTGATGCATTTCAGGGTATCGGCGGCCGGTATGTGTGTGTTTTGGAGGACATCCGGAAAAACGCTTTTGATACGTCCGGCTCACAGAAATACCTGGAAGGTTATCAGATCACACTGCTGACAGGAGGCGGCCATTATGATGCGGAAGCTTAGAAAGAGACTTCACATGGCCATGCTCATCCGGGAGGCGATCGAGAACTATCCCGACGGGATCTGTTTCTCGGCATCCGGCGGCAGGCCTATCCTGTCTAACAAAAAAATCAATGATATCTGTTATCAGCTGACAGGACATACCGTTACGAATGCGGACCGGATATGGGAGGAACTGCAGAACGGGAAGATGCCCGATGTGGTCCCGGATCTTAGCGGGGAGTCCCATGATAATGTTGAGCAGATACTTTATCGGCTTCAGGACGGTCAGATCTGGCAGTTCCAGCGCCGGCAGCTGACGCTCGAATCCGGTACGGTCACACAATATGAAGCTGCGGATGTAACAGACCTGTACCGTTATGGGACGCAGCTGGTAGAAAAGAACGAAGAGCTTTCAGGAATGCTTGAAAGGCAGAGAGTCTTGCTTCAGAACATTGTTGAGAACAATTTGAAGAAAGAACTGCTGTACACCAAGATGAGGATCCATTCCGACTTCGGAAGGCTTCTTGTTATGACTAAAAACAGGCTTCTGTCCGCAGAAGAGAACGAAGAAGACTCAGGGATCTTTCAGGCATGGGAAAATGTGATCACCGATATGGAGAATGCAAGTACAAGGGAAGAGACCGTGACCGCTTCTCCGCAAAACGAACTCCTGAGAATAGCGGAGATGATCGGGTGCAAGGTGGAGTTCATCGGTGAGCAGCCCCAGGAAAGAAAAGCATTACTGCTGCTATATGCAGCCATTCGCGAAGCGCTTACGAATGCGGTCCGCCATGCAGGCGCAGACAGGCTGACAGTAGAAATCGAACATGTACAGGGAAGCTGTGAGGTGACTATCACCGGTAACGGCAGGAGAGATGCCGTTTCGATCCGTGAAGGCGGAGGCCTCAGCGACCTGAGACGGCGGCTTGAACAGGAAGGCGGAGCACTGCGCATGGAAATAAATGAGGGTGTAGTTATGCATGTCACGATCCCGGAAGGAGTAGGCTAATGGTAAATGTACTGATCGTAGATGATTCCAGGGTGTCCCGCGAGGCATTTGAACGAAAATTGTCTGCTTCCTCGAACTACAGCGTGGTCACGGCGATCGAAAATGCGGCAAATGCGGAGATTGCCTGTATGACAAATCGTATCGACCTGATCCTTATGGATATATGTACAGCCGATGACGAATCCGGAATCCGCGCTGCGGGAAAGATCAAAAAGAATTATCCGGATGTTAAGATCATAATGATGACGTCAATGCCTGAGTATTCTTTTATTCAGAAAGCGAAGGATAGCGGATGCGACAGCTTCTGGTATAAAGAATACGGCGATACTTCCCTGCTGGAGATCTGTGACCGTACTATGCGCGGAGAATTCGTCTGGCCTGACAGTTCGCCGGTCGTCAAGATCGGCCTGGCAAAAAGCGATGAATTTACGGAACGCGAACTGGAGGTGATCCGCGCGCTCGCGCAGGGAAGCAGATACGAGGATATAACGGAGTCTCTCCATATATCTATGAACACGGTCAAGTACCATGTTAAGAATATCCTTCGTAAGACGGGATTTAAGACCACTTTGCAGCTTGTGGCGGAGGTGGTGGAGAAGAGGCTGATATTGCCGAAATACTGACCTTTCGATACACTAATATATTCAAAATATCATATAGCGAACAGATGGGAAGCAGGAATCGGGTTAATTGACCGGATTCCTGTTTGCTATTCAGTCTGATTATTGTGAAGCTATCCTTTAGCAATATAGGTCAGCCATTCAAACACTACACTTTTGTGTAGGGCGCTTTTTGGTTCGAAATGCTAAAATAAACTGGCTATATCGAGGAAGATTCCCTTTTTTAAGTGTTTTCTGTAAACAGGGAGGGACAAATATGGGAAGTATTTTGGAAGTCAACAGTCAGCTTTCTATTGGCGGATTAACGGCAGACTTTATTGGAAAAGGGAATATTTGGATTAACGATACATATAACCCTTCAGTGATCAAACTCGCAAGACACATCCTTTGTGAAGCTATCTTTAAAACAGCTCCGAGTCAGTTGTCAATTTTAGCTTATGACGGTGAGCTGTCCGGTGTATTCTCACCTTTTGCGGCACTCTCCACCGGAGAGTCGCGAATCTTGAAATTCGTTACCGATGAGAAACAGTTGATGTCAGAGCTGATGAGCCTGAAGCAACAGATTCAAGCGGTCCAGAATGTTATTCAAGGCCGAAATGATTCACTCATAGAGTTCCGCGAGAGCGTTCAACGCGCCGTTGAGGGCTATAAGCTGGTGGTGCTGTATATGGATGTGGGACTCATAAGCCAGGAGCTGCTGACTCAGTTGTCATTGCTTATGCGTAGTGGCCCGTCTTTCGGTATTTCCTTTCTGATTATTTCAACGACTTATATGGTTTTCCAAGTCGCGAGCGGGCGATTGATCGAGCGCAAGGTCGAGTCTATTGCACCGAATATCACGGTACTGGAGCCGGGCACAAATAAAGTATCAGCAGAGGATGGCAAGACTGCACCATATGTGCCATATAACGTAGAAATGATTATTCAGGACTGTGAAAGTTTTGTCGAGAAAATCCGCACCGCACAGCTCGAGACGGTACATTTTACCGAATTGCATGATATGAACCGGATATGGACCGAAAACAGCGTGGACGGGTTAACATTCTGTATCGGAAAACACGGAATAAACAACATGGAGATCACGATTGGAGATGAGTTTAATCAGCGCCACAACGCAATCATCACCGGTGCAGTTGGACAAGGTAAATCGAATCTTATTTCTGTGATTATCCACAGCCTTTGCATGCGCTATTCGCCTAAGGAATTACAGTTGTACTTGTTGGATTTTAAAGAAGGTGTCACGTTTAAGGCATTCTCCAATATAGGACAGGAAGACTATCTGCCGCATGCCCGTACTCTTGGTTTGGAGAGTGATGTCAGTTTCGGTCTCGCTGTCCTGAACTCACTGTTCAATGAATACCAAAGCAGGATGAAGCTGCTCAAAGAAAAGAACGCCAAGAGCATCCGTGACTTGCGGAGCAGCTTTCCTGAGATCCAAATACCACGAATCGTGGTTGTGATCGATGAGTTCCAGATGATGTTCGGTGATGATAACTATACAGGACAGAAAATTGCTGACATGTTGGAAAAATCGGTGCGTCTGTTCCGGGCAGCAGGAATACACTTTATCCTGGCCTCGCAGACGCTGGTAGGGAACATGGCCCTTTCCCATAATAAAGATAGTATCTTTAGCCAAATCCCTATACGTATCGCATTGAAAAACTCTGAGTCTGAAGCGCGTGCTGTTCTTGCAATGGATAATGCTGCCGCTGCATATGTACGTCCGCGTGAATCGGTGGTAAATCTGGACTACGGTGAATTGTCCCAGAACCGAAAGACTGTAATTGCCTTTGCCGATGAGAAAATCCTGCGGCCGATACGCCGACAGATGTGGGAACTGGCAAAAGACTATACTATGCCGCCGTTTGTATTTGAAAGCGAGCGACGAATTACGGTGTCAAGCGGATTGCAGACGTTAGAGCAATTCCGTCATACTGCTAAGGTACCGATGGCTCTAATTGGAGACCGGATTTCAATCGACGGGGAGCGCATTGCCCTGCCAATGAGCCATGAGCCGGGACGGAATATTGCCATTCTGGGTACACCGGACGGAGATTGTAATCAGGCAGTCGGTATTCTGCAAAGCGTCGCTGTTTCGCTTGCTGCCCAACACCCTGAAGGTGACGCCAGATTCCTTTTTTGTGATTTTGATGGTGAGAACCAAGCCTATGAACGGAAGTATTCGCAGTTCGTGTCGCTCATGGAGTTCCTAGGTTTCTTTATCGAGATCATTCCCAGGGAGCAATTCGCCGATACGATTAAGGAATTAATGGAGCAGCCTGTTGGTTCGGATACAATCTATTTGTTTGGATCCATGATGGACCGATGGGAATATGTGGAGGATTCTTTTGGTCAGGATACACCGCTTAAAGCCTTGGTGGAAGGTGGTCCGGCCAGGCGCATCCACTTTGTCGGCTGGTGGGTCAAGTCTTCCAAGTTTAACACACAGGTTATTGGATATGGTAATTCGGATGCGTTCAACTCCAAAATCTTTTTGCGTATGGATGAGCGTGCGATCCAGTCACTTACAAATCCATTTGTGCGTTGGTCTGCACAGACTAACCGCGGTCTTATTATTGATGACGTGGAGTTTTCCGAGGAAGTCGTATTTATTCCTTATGCCCCGGTGAACGCTCAAGATGTGACCGCTTTTCGGAAAGGATTGTAGTAACATTCACAAAGGTATAAAAATTCAGAAAACCAGGAGGAAAACACTATGTCTACGGTTCGACAAATAATACAGGCTGTTTTAGCAACGCAACGGCAGATTGACGACCAAATGTCTAAGCTTCAGGCCTACAACAGTCAGGTCGACAAAGTGATGCAGCAGGTCCAAGCGGAGCTGAGTGACAGCACACAGCAGTATTCTCGGGAGATGCTTGATCAGCTGCAGCAGACGAAAAAACAGATTGATGATACGATGAATAAACTTCAGGCAGCAAAAGATAAGCTTACCCAGGTGAGAACCATTTGATAAAGGAGGAACGGTCATGCCGAATATTCAGGACTTATTAAATTCTTTACAGAGCATCAAATCAACATCTGAGGAACTGTCAACTATGGTCGCAGCTGCAGGCGATGTCCTGAACAAGCAGGCCAATACCATCGTGGCACTGACAAGGCCCAGCCAGTCCGGTCAACAGGCAGCTCAGGCTGTTGGTGTAGCCAGCAATTCTTTAAAACAGGCAGCAGCATCAATAAAGACGTTAGGCCGTACCTGCGACAACTATATGAAGAGTGCCTTGAAGTGATATGAGAGTTGTAAACAATAAGAAGGCGAGTGCCAAAACATATATCCGAAACGATTTAAAAAGCAACGTGACGAATTTACGCAGTGAGGACAGCAATATCCAAGACACTATAGCTATTCTCTGTAATTTAGTAGGTGGATCTATGATCCGCGCCGATCAGGAAATGATCGGGGATTGCCAGGTCGCGCGGGAGAAGATTTCCTTGGCTTTAAAGCAACTAAATACTGCTGCAAGCCTGGTGGATATGCTGGACACGACAGAGGAGATACCGGACGATGAGTATTAGTGAATTGGGAGAGCGTCTGCTTGCCGTGAATGAACGAGCAGACAAGAACGCTCAGAATTTAGAGAGAGAAAGAAACTATATTCTCGAAACAATGGAGAAGGTGCAGAGCAATTTCGGTGATCAGAAGGCAGGACAGCAGTTAGTTATTACACTGTATAACGTGATCAATACTTTAGCTGAAGCCGACAGCGCGTTATATAGACTTCGTTCCCGAATTGCACCTTACATAAGTCAAACCAGGAAATAAAATTAAAATAAGGTAGAACAATAACATGGACAGAAAAGCATTTGGGATCGACCTTGGGACAACTTATTCCGCGATTGCGGTCTACGAAAACGATGAAGCACGCATTATTCCGAATATTGATGGCGCCAATACGACTCCATCGGTCATTTTTTTCAATGGAGTAACATCCTCCGGTGACGATGATGTGTTTGTTGGTCAGGAGGCAAAGAACTTAGCCGCAACTGATACGGAAAATGTCGTCCAGTTTATTAAACGCAAAATGGGTCAGAGCGGCGAGTTAGTCAACCACGTAGGGCCCAGTGGCCGAGTATACACCCCGGAAGCCTTGTCAGCCTACATTCTGCGGAAAGTGTGCCAGGACGCAGCACAGCGAGTCGGTTACGAGGTGAAAGACGTAGTCATTACTGTTCCCGCTTACTTTGATGATGCACGACGTACGGCAACAAAGCAGGCTGGTGCAATTGCCGGACTGAATGTCTTGGCGGTTATCAACGAGCCCACCGCGGCAGCAATAGCTTTTGGTCTTGGAAAAGGGGCAAATTGTCGTGTTCTGGTTTATGACTTAGGAGGCGGTACCTTTGACGTGACGGTCATGGATATCCATGGCAACTATTTTGATGTTATTGCAACTGATGGGGACCATGCCTTGGGCGGATTTAATTTTGACGGCAGGATGGTTGAGCTGATCATAAAGAAGCTGGAAGAACAGGGTGTCGAACTGAATGAGCAAGACGATGCCCTCCTTGCAGATATTCGTGAGAAAGCGGAAAAAGCAAAGCGTATGCTCTCTGAAAGAGATACGACACGCCTTCGCTTTATGATCGGAGGAAAGAGCTATCCGGCAGAGATCACGCGAATGGAATTTGAGGAGGCAACGGCTGACCTTCTGCTGCGAACAAGAGTTATTTTGGAAAATATAATGAATGAGCAGGATATTCATTGGTCGGAGATTGATGAGGTTCTGCCCGTGGGAGGCTCTACCAAGATGCCAATGGTGAAAAGTCTTTTGGAAGAACTATCCGGAAAGCAGATCTTTTATAAAGTGGATCCGGACATTGCAGTGGCGCAAGGCGCGGCGATTTTTGCCAATACTTTCGACTTGGACGCAATAGATGGAGTACCTAAAAGCGATGCACGTGTGGCGGACGCAGGAGACAACGGCAATAAGGAAGGAGTTTCCAATCGTATTACGATATCTGATGTCACAAGTCAGTCTTTGGGAGTGATCACAATTGACACAGTCTTGAATCGAAAGGTCAATACGATCATTATTCCTCACAACAGTAAGATCCCTACAAAACGTTCTGAAGTTGTGTATACCATGGCAGACAATCAGACCCAGATTCTGGTAGAGGTTACGGAAGGGGATGTCGAGGATATTCGTTTCGTTAATATCATTGGCAGCAGCACACTGTCTATACCGCCTTATCCGAAGAATTCACCGGTTGAGATCGTTTATGCATATGACCCGGATCAGACTATATCGATAGAAGTCATTGATAAGGTGACGAACAAGAGTCTCGGAACCTTTGAAATCGATCGTGCATCCAATATGACGCAGGCAGAAGTGGTGCAGGCAACAGAGGTCGCCCGACGTGCGAATGTTGAGTAGTGGAGGAAAACACATATGGTTGATTCATCCAGATTAGACGTCGATTCCGTAGAGAAAGAAAAGGATGTTGTTTTAGATTCCAAACTTATTCCTGAACCTCAGAGGGTGTATATCCACGATGAGGCAAGCCTGCATGAGATTCGGGATGAAATTGGAGCGCTCCGGGATCTGTTCTCCCGTCGACTAATGAACGATAAACAGAAAAACGAGCTTATTCAGACTCTTACAGACGGGGCTACTTTTGCTTTTATCGAGCCCTTTATACATGATATTATCCTGCTTCTGGACCGGATTGAGCGATCAGAGGACGAGGTGGTGCGTTCCATTCGGGATGAACTGCTGGAGATCCTGGAACGCCGTGGGGTTGAGGTCATTAAAGTATCTAGTGAGTTTGACCCGAAACTTTATAAGGCTGTTCGATCATTTGAGAGCGATAAAGCGACTGAGCTTCAAGTGACACAAATTGTCAGAAAAGGTTATATGATTTCCGGTAAGGTCATTCGGCATGCGGAGGTAGTGGTGATTCGTCCGCCGAAAAAACCTGACGTGGTGAAATGATAAGAAAGGAGCATCATTGAAATAATGGTCAACTATTATGAGGAGCTAAACCTGGATAAAAACGCTTCCGCATCAGAACTTATGAAGGAACTGGTACGTTTGGAGGTAATATGGCACAAGAATGAGATCAAACGTCCGGAATTAGCCGCAGAAAAGCTGGTGATGATCAGTCAGGCAAAAAAAGTCTTCGCCTCAGATGCGGCAAAGATCAAGTATGATAATGAGCTATTTGCGGCACCGGAGGATCCGGATGCTGCTCGACGTGCGCAATTTAAGAAATGGTATGAAGATGCGCAGGCGTATTTCGATAGCGCCCAGTATGACCTTGCAAAAACCGCATTGGAAAATGCGATGCAAAACATTAGCGATGAGGACCCGGCATTTTACAATCTGGCAGCATCTATTTACTATTCGAATGACGATACGTCCATGGCAATGACATGCATCAACAAGGCAATAGTAATGCAACCGGATGAGGCCAGGTATTATCTGTTCAAAGGCGTTATTCTGGAAAAAATGTATTCAGAGGCGCTGAGGTACCGTGGAGACAAAGCAGATGATTATTTGCTCCAGGAACGGGAAACACTCCGTCGTGCGGCAGAGTTGGCAGTTAAGGCTAATAATAGTGAAATATGCGGATGTGCTATTGGTTATTTGGCGTATTCATTGTATTTTTACCGGCCAACGGAACCTGAACAGGCAGAGGCGTTTGCTAAAGAAGCAGTAAAGATCGGTGACGTCTGGGGTAATGGCCAGAAGGTGATCGATGATGCGGAAAAAAAGCGGGATGATGCCCGTAGAAGAGAGGAAGAACGGCGGCTGGAGGAAGAGCGGCGAAAAAGGGCCGCTTTGGAATGGGAAGAAAAAAGAAAACAGCAGGAGAGGGAGGCTCAAGCGGCTAATTTGAGGAGAAAGAGCAATACTGCTCTCATGTCACTCCTAATGATCCTTTCATTGGCAGGAATGGTCCTGACGCTGGTGTTGGGCCTTACTACCCTGGGTTATGTCTCCGGTCTTCCAAGATTGAGTTATCAGGCGCTGGCTGCTTTAGCGGCGCTGTGTCTGTTCACACTAAACTTTTCCAATAATAGCCCTTATGGTCCAAACGGTGGTTTTGTTTCTTTCGCAAACGGCCTTTTCGGATTATATAATTGCATCATTCTGCCCACAATACGTTATACAAAGTTAGGATACTCACAGGCTTCAACTGTTGAAGCGTGGAAGCTGGTAGGGATACTCATAGTTGTCTTTGTGGTTTCGTCATTTTTAGGCGCTGCCTTCGGAGGCAGAATGGATTAGAAGTATTTTAAGGCGGATATTCCAAGGCACATAATGCCATTTATTATTGAAGTAATATGAAAGTGTAGTCCGGGGTGAAAAGGGGATAAAATGGCTGATTTTACTGAGATTAGTAAACTACTGGGATTAAAAGGTGACGACTCCGCAACTGAAGGAAATACGAATCAAGACATACCTGAGGATACACAAGAGTACAATAATAACGATATTGCCACTGAGATGCATGATTCTGTTCCTGATGTCGAGATTGCAGCTTCTGATGAACAAATCAAAGATCAGTATGACAGGAAGTTTGATGAAATAAGGGAACAGTCGTATACGAAAGAAGGCAAATTTCAGGGAAAAACAGCATCTTTTAAAGTTCTGAAGTTTTTAATTCCTCTTGGAATACTTGTCATCATTTGGATTGTATACTCATTTGCTTCAAAATCCGGAAGTGCATTCGTGCACTCTGACGGGGATCATACCGTTTCGCAAAAAAACGATGCAAATGATATCAAGGATCATACCGCTGTAGACGCTCGTGGTAATAAAAATGAATCTTCCGATCAGGTGCCTAAATCTTCGGAAACTGCCCCGGTTGTTGATGCTGCAGATACCGGCGTGGAACAGCAAGATGTTGAATATATACTCCCTACTGCAGTCCCGGAAGAGTACTATTATTTCAATGGCCATACATATGCTTTCTATGATGCTTCACGCTATGGATTTTCGACCTATGACGAGGTCTCCGATTTCTGCCATGAACAGGGTGGTCATCTTGCGGTGATCAATGACCGTTCAGAGAACTCGTATCTCTACGATCTCATGAAAAACAATTACAACATTACAGTCTTTTTTGGCTACACAGATAAGGATGAGGAGGGAGACTGGGTATGGGATGGAGACGAGAGCGATTATGAGAACTGGACAAGATCAGGAGACTGGAATCTGCCGGATAACGGTGAAAGCTGGGGCGGCGGAGAATGGGAAAACGGCGGCGAAGACTATGCCGAGTTCAACTATGACATGGAAACGAACTGGGGGGCACCTAACGATACGACATGGAATGATGCGACATTTATGGAGAATACCACCATCTTCTTCTGCGAGTGGGATTATGACATTAGAGAAGCGGGATCAGGGCGGTGAAATCACCGATGATTTCCGGTAAGGTCATACGGTATGCGGAGGCCATAGTGATCCGTCCGCCGAAAAACTGATGTGGCTAAGTGATAAGAAAGGAGCATCATTGATATAATGGTCAATTATTATGAGGAGCTGAACTTAGACAAAAACGCTTCCGCATCTGAACTTATGAAGGAACTGGTACGTTTGGAGGTGATATGGCACAAGAATGAGATCAAACGTCCGGAATTAGCCGCAGAAAAGCTGGTAATGATTAGCCAGGCAAAAAAAGTATTCGCCTCAGATGCGGCAAAGATCAAGTATGATAATGAGCTAATTGCGGCGCCGGAGGATCCGGATGCTGCCAGGCGTGCGCAATTTAAGAAATGATATGAAGATGCACATGCGTATTTCTATAGCGCCCAGTATGACCTTGCAAAAACTGCATTGGAAAATGCGATGCAAAACATTAGCGATGAGGACCCGGCCTTTTACAATCTGGCAGCATCTATTTACTATTCGAATGACGATACGTCCATGGCAATGTCATACATTAACAAGGCAATAGTAATGCAGCCGGATGAGGCAGGGTATTATCTGTTCAAAGGCGTTATTCTGGAAAAAAATTATTCCGAGTCATTAAGATTCAACAGGGACAAGTCAAATGAGTTTTATCATACTCCACTTTCCACCCCTCGTAAAAGGCCAATATCTTGTATTGATTCTTCAAATCAGTACAAAATCTACAACTCCCGTCGCAAGAGGAGACCGTCTTGTC
>CADBPC010000078.1 GCA_902796425.1 uncultured Lachnospiraceae bacterium | reverse complement strand
TTAAAGCTCTTTGACTCAAGGCCGCTCGATCTGGGCATGTATCTTTGCGGGTGCGTCCTGCTTTGCGCCTGGGGGCTTTTCGGTCTCTGGCACAGGCAGGAGGAAGAGGAGCGCCCGGAAACGCCCCTTCCGCAGGCTGTGATAAGAGGTCTTCTTATTTTCAGCATCTTCATGGTGTTGTATCACAGCATCCGCTACATCAACGCGCTCAGTGATTTTGAGCATATCCGCAGCCAGGGCTGGATTGTCCTGTGGCTGTGCGTGCTCATATTTGTCATGGGTGAGAGGAAGTGGAACCTGCATCCGGTAACGCTCCTGGGCCTTGCCGCGGGCGCTGCGGCCGGAATTCTGTATTACCGCGGAGCGCTCCCGGATCCGACGGACAGGGACTTTGAAGCGCTTCAGATTGTCCTTAAGCCCGGCGCCGCTGCCATCGCTGCCGCGGCGGGTGCTGCAGCGGGCACGGTCATAATGCTGATTGACAGGCTCCGTCATGACGGCATAAAAGGCGGGTCCGGCACTGAGAGCAGGAAAAACAAAGCTGCCCGGATGATCACCAATGTTCCCGCGGTGCTGTTTCTTGTCCTTGCGGTCGTCTTCAGGAACGGCAGGACCTGGGTCCTGATCCTTGCCGGGATGTACCTGATGGTATATCTGCGGTTTCATTATTATCGGGGAAAGGATACCTTCCTTAAGGATCTTTGCAGCGCGCTTGCGCTCAGCTTTGCATGGTCGGTCGTTTACTCGCTCCTTTTCCGGTATTATGTCGCCTATGTCTGGAACCGCTTTTCCATGCAGTTCCACACGGTAACCGTGACGGCCTATTACCTTGCGATTGTCGCGGCAGCTGCGCTTGCTCTGTATTTTTCGGCAAGGAGGAAGGCTGCCGGAAAGACTTTTGCGGAGCGCGCCGGGCTCATGTGGAAGGAAGCGCTGTTTCTCGGCGCTGTCATGACCTACATGATTATGAGCATAACGAGGGCGGGAATCGCCGTCCTTCTGGTCATTGTACTGATCGCCCTGGTGCTGCATACACTGCCGAATATTAAGGAATTCGCAAAGGGCGCCGCGGGGCTTCTCCTTATCCTTGTGCTGTGCTTTCCTGTCTTTTTTACCGGCCAGAGAATGGTCCCCCTTATCGTGGGACGGCCCATGCGCTATGAGCTGATTGAGCCGTACTGGGACAGGATCGTTCGCAATGTCGACTGGAATGACACGCGCTTTATGAATGTCGAGATCTTTATCAAGGATTTCGGGGACAGGATCATAGGAAACGAAGCAGGGTCGGCAATCTACGATTACTATAACTGGCATGTCGCGCAGGAAAAAAAGGTTGCGTCGGCCGATACCCCGCTGATTGACGGGGAGATGAGAGCGGCCTCTCTTTCGGGAGCACCGGGAAGAGTCCTTCTGAACGCGGACATTATTGCCGAAGAGAGTGTCGATACCGATATTTCCAACGGGCGCTTTGCGCTGTTTGAACTGTATCTCAGGGAGATGAACCTGACGGGCCACGACCACATGGGCGTTGAGCTTGAGAGCGGGGAGCTGGCGGTGCACGCGCACAATGTTTATATCCAGACGGCGTTTGATTTCGGGCTTCCTGCGGGAATCCTGTTCAGCGCGCTGCTCCTTGTGCTCTTTGTCCGCGCGGCGCTCTATTTCAGGGCAAACAGGCTAAGAGACCCCGGAGCCGTCCTGCCGCTCCTTATTATCACGGGCTATATGATTACCGGAATGGCAGAGTGGATTTTCCAGTTTTCCAATCCATACACCATTGTCCTTCTTCTTAGCGTGATGCCGCTGATAGCGGGCGGGAAGAACGAGAGTGCATCGGAACGGACACAAAGATGATTGGCAATCGATTTCATGTAAGTAAAAGACAGGCCGCCGCAGGCGTCATTTTCGGCATCGCGGCGGCGCTTATGTTTCTGGCGGGAGGAATGCTGGAACGGGAGGGCTATCTGCATGCGCCGGGCGGGGGAGAACTTGCCGCCTTTGCCGCAAGGGGAGCCGTCCTGTCTTTTGCATCCTGCCTTTTGCTGCAGCTTGCAAAAGGAAAAAGAGAAGAGGCGCCGGATGCAGGGGAGCTTCAGAAAAATGCCGTAAGACTGTGGGGACTTCTGGTCCTAGTCCATCTGGTTTTCCTTCTTTCCGTCTATCCCGGCTTTTTTGTCTACGACGCGTCGGAGGAACTGGCGATGGTCCAGTCAAGGCAGTTTACCACGCACCATCCGCTCCTTCACGTTCTATTGATGGGCGGCGTCATCCAGGCCGTCCACAAGGTGACCGGCTCCTATAACGCGGGGATCTTTGTGTACAGCCTGCTGCAGGTCGCAGTGATTGACGCTGTCTTTGCCTATGCCTTTGCGAGGATCTCCATGGAGGGGGCGTCAAAGGGAATGCGGCGCTTTACCGTTATCTTCTTTGCGATCTGCCCGCCCGTCGTCCTTTTTACCCTCTGCACCTGCAAGGACGGGATCTTTGCGGCGGCGCTCCTTGTCCTGACCGTCCTGTTAAGAGACCTTATCACTTCCCCGGAGGCATTCCTCCGGTCGAAGGCAGGTATGGCGGCGCTGGCTGTCAGTGCGGCGGTCATGATGCTGTTCAGGCACAACGGAGTCTATGCGTATCTCGTATTTGCGGCTGTATTTGCGGTGTATGCCGTTTTCCGGAAGATGAAGCGGGCCGTGGTTATTATTTTCCTGCCGCTTTTGATGTATGCGGTTATTAACGCGGGGCTCACCGCGGTGACGCACGCAACGTCCGAAGAGAGCCAGGAGATTCTGACCGTGCCCATCCAGCAGCTGGCAAGGACCTACCTTTCTTCCGGGGAGGATTTCAGCAAAGAGGAAAAGGAGCTGATGCTCTCCCTCATGGAGGAGCGGGACTGGCAGCGGTATAATCCGAAGCTCTCGGACCAGGTCAAGGTGCGCTTTGACAATGCGGTCTACAGAAATAACAGGAGCGCCTTTTTTGCCATGTGGCTCCGCCAGGGACGGCTCCATCCCGCATCCTACCTGAACGCCTGGCTTATGACCAGCTACGGCTTCTGGTATCCGGACGCGGTGATTGACTGCTACAGGGGCAATACGGTGTATACATTTACCTATGGGGACAGCTCGTATTTCGGGTACGAGACGGAAAAGCCCGGAGAAAGAAGAAGCCTTATCCCGGAGCTGGACCGGGCCTTCCGGACACTCTCCCTGGAGGCCTGGCCGCAGAAAACGCCGATCCTGCACCTGATCCTGGCGCCGGGCGCGGTATTCCTGTGCTGGCTTTTCTGCATTCTCGGAATCCTTCTGCGCGGTGAAAAAGCACGCAGATCCGGCCTTTCGGGGGTACTTCCCTACCTTCCGGTGATGCTGACCTTCCTTACGGTTCTTCTGGGACCGTGCGCGCTTCCCAGATATGTAGTATACTTATGGTTTGGATTACCGCTGGTGATACATGATTTATCGTAAATATATCAAACGTCTTCTCGACATCATAATTTCCGCGCTGGCGCTGATTATTCTGAGCCCTGTTCTTCTGATACTGATTATCGCTGTCAGGGTCTTGTTAGGCGCACCCGTTTTTTTTCACCAGGACCGGCCGGGAAGAAATGAGAAGGTGTTCCGTCTCTACAAATTCCGTACGATGACGGACGCGCGCGACCAGAGCGGAAAGCTCCTCCCGGACTCTGTCAGGCTGACCCGCTTTGGCAGGCTCCTTCGCAAAACAAGTCTGGATGAGCTGCCGGAGCTGTTTAATATCCTGAAGGGGGACATGAGCATTGTGGGGCCGAGGCCCCTTCTTGTGGAATACCTTCCCTGGTATACGGAAAGGGAGCGCCTTCGGCACACGGTAAGGCCGGGGCTTACGGGACTTGCACAGGCGAGCGGACGCAACTATGTCGACTGGGACAGGCGGTTTGAACTCGATGCGCAGTATGTGGAACAGCTGAGTTTATCCATGGATCTTCGCGTGATCGCGATGACGGTGAAGGCGGTACTCTCACACGGCGACGGCGTCGCGGAGGACACCAGCGCCATCGAGGGCAATTTTGCCGAGATCAGGAAACAGCAAAAGCTTAAGGAGCAGCAAAAAATCAATGAATATTCTGATTCTCAGTGCGGGAACAAGAAATAAAATAGTAGGGGCTTTTAAAAAGGAGCTGGCAGGAGAGGGGAGTGTTATCGCGACGGACTGCTCGGATGCGGCTCCGGCGCTTTATGCCGCGGACAGGGCATATATCGTGCCGAGAATTACCGAGCCCGGATATATCGACAGGATCCTTGAAATCTGTAAAAAAGAGAAGGCGGACGCGGTATTTTCCCTTATCGATCCCGAACTTTCCCTGATTGCGAAGGAAAGAGAGCGGTTCGAGGAGGTCGGGACGAAGGTCATTGTCTCCTCCTATGAGCTCTGCGAGACCTGCCTCGATAAGTACAGCATGTACAGGCTCTTAAAGAGCAAGGGCATAGCGACCATCGACACGTATCTCACTAAAGAAGACTTCTTTGAGGCCAAAAATCAGGGGGAGGCCCGTTACCCTGTGTTTGTAAAGCCCCGCTATGGGAGCGCGAGCCTTAATATCAGCACGGCTGACTCCGATGCTGCGGTTGAGAATCTCATGGGACAGATCCCGGACCTGATGATCCAGGAAAAGATGACCGGCGATGAGTACGGCTGCGATGTCTACGTGGATCTTATCAGCGGGAAATGTACGGGAATATTCCTTAAAAAGAAGATCCGCATGCGCGCGGGAGAGACGGATAAATCCGTTTCCGTCCACGATGAGGAGGTCATGTCCATGGCAGCCTCCTTTGCGGAGCAGTGCGGTTTCAGGGGAATGATCGATATCGACCTGTTCCTGCAGGACGGCGTTTGGTATCTCTCGGAGGTGAACCCGAGGTTCGGAGGAGGCTATCCGCACGCCTATGCCTGCGGCGTCAATTTCCCCGCGATGCTGATCAAAAACCTTAAGGGGCAGGAGAACGATCCCTGCGCCTGCGACTATGAGGACGGTATCTATATGATGAAATACAATGAGATCATGATCGTCAGGGAAAAGGATCTGATCAGATGAAAAAAGCACTTTTTCTGTGTAACTCTTCGGCGGGTCTTTACGAGTTCCGCAGTGAACTTCTGCGGAGCCTTCTGGCCGAAGGATATGAGATCCACGTCAGCTGTCCCGACAGGGTAAAGACCGACCTTCTCGAGGGACTCGGCTGCAGGATCATTCCCACTGCCATCGACAGGAGAGGCGTGAACCCGATGAGGGACTTAAAGCTGGTCCTGTTTTACAAAAAGCTGGTGCGAAGGCTCCGCCCCGACATTGTCCTTACCTACACAATCAAGCCGAACGTGTACGGCGGCTATGTCTGCGGAAGGGCGGGCGTGCCCTACATCTCGACCATAACAGGCCTGGGGACGGCCTTCCAGAAGGAAGGACTCCTCCTTTATCTGGTCCAGCTCCTTTACAGGACGGGGCTTAAAAAGGCCGCCTGCGTCTTTTTCCAGAACACGGAGAACCGGGAGCTGTTTCACAACTACGGGCTGGTTGCCGGCAAGGACCGTCTGGTTTCCGGGTCCGGCGTCAATCTGCAGGACTTTCGCTTCCTTCCCTATCCGAAAAATGATGAGACAAGGTTCCTTTTTGTCGGCAGAGTCATGCAGGAGAAGGGAATTGACGAGTATTTTGCGGCGGCCGACGCCCTGAGCTCCGATAAGGTTTCTTTTTCGATTGCGGGCTACTGCGACGACGATTACCAGGAAAAGCTTGATGCAATGGTAAAAAAGGGGAGTATTCGCATGCTGGGCCTCCAGAAGGATATGCATCCCGTCTACGAGAAGTGCTCCGCCGTCGTGCTGCCGACCTGGCACGAGGGAATGTCCAACGTGCTCATGGAATCCTCCGCCTGCGGACGGCCGGTGATTGCTTCCAGCATCAGCGGCTGCAGGGAAATATTTGAAAACGGCGTGACAGGCTTTGGCTTTGCGCCGAAATCCTCCCAGGACCTGATCCGGGCCCTCCGGGAGTTCCTGCGCATGTCCCGCAGCGAGCGGGCGGTCATGGGAGAGAGCGCAAGGCGCAAAATGGAGCGGGAATTCGACCGCAAAAAAGTGACCGCCGCGTATATGGAGGAAATCGGAAAAGCCGTAAAGAACGGTAAAGCATGAACTTTAATTCAACGATCTTTATTTTTCTGTTCCTGCCGGCGGCGCTGGCAGGATACTATATCGCAGGCAGAAAGAGCGCGGCGGCTGCAAAGGTAATTCTTCTTGCGCTGTCGCTTGTTTTCTACGGCTATGTCAGCAGGATTTATCTTCTGATCCTTCTTGCGGACATGGCAGTGAACTACTGCGCTGCAGGGGCAGTCTCGAATCACAGGAGAAAGCCTCTTTTTGTGCTGGCGGCTGCTGCGAATGTTGGACTTCTGCTTTACTTTAAGTATACGAATTTCTTTATCGGGAATATCAATACGGCTCTTGGAACACAGCTTCCCCTGCTGCGCATCATACTTCCCATCGGAGTGAGCTTCTATACCTTCTCCCAGATTTCATATCTTACGGACGTCTATACCGGGGAGATCCGGCAGGCACCGCCTCTGGACTATGCCGTTTATATCACGTATTTCCCGAAGCTCATCCAGGGACCGACCATGCAGCCGGGGGCTTTTTTTGAGCAGCTTGGCAGGGAGAATGCCCGCACCTTTGACTGCGGGCGCTTTGTCTCAGGAATGCAGCTGTTTGCCGCAGGGCTTTTCAAGAAGGTCATCATAGCGGATACCTTCGCAAAGATGGCCGACTACGGCTACGAGTATGCAATCCTCCTGTTTACACCGGACCTCCTGCTCCTGGCGCTCGCATTCACGATGCAGATTTATTTTGACTTCAGCGGCTATTCGGACATGGCGCTCGGAATTTCGAGAATGTTTGGCATTGATCTGCCGGTCAACTTCAACATGCCCTACCGGTCCGCTTCCGTAACCGAGTTCTGGAGACGCTGGCATATTTCACTTACGGAGTTTTTCCGGAAATATATCTATATTCCGCTCGGGGGCTCCAAAAAGGGAAAGATAAGGACATGCGTCAATATCATGATCGTCTTTGTCGTAAGCGGTCTGTGGCACGGGGCTGACTGGACCTACATCCTGTACGGGACGGTCAACGGCGCTGCGCAGGTCTTTGAGAGGGTGTTTAAAAAGCCTCTCTCCCATGTGCCGGTATTCTTAAGACGGATCGGGACGTTTATCTTCATTAATTTCTCCATGCTCCTTTTCGGCTCGCGGGGGATCGATCAGTTCTGTAATGTCATCATGGATACGATCTTCGACAACCGCTGGTGGGTTCCCATCAATGAAGAATTCGGGATGATGCTGCGGATTCCGGGCCTTCGCGCGGCCCTGCAGGTCCTGCATATTCCTTACACGAACCAGATGATCATCTTCCTGTCGATGGCGGTATTCTTCGGGATTGGACTTGTCCTGTGCATGCGCCCCTCGGGCGAGGAGACAAAGGAGTATAAGGCGAGCGGGCTGAGCCTTGTGCTGACGCTTGCGGCCCTGATGATTTCCGTGATCGCAATGGGAAGAGTTTCAACGTTTATTTATAATAATTTCTGACATGACAGAAAAGAAATGGACAAAACTTTTTATATTGGGGATGGCGGTGTTCGTCCTGCTCGCGGGGCTTACGGTCGGCATCATTGATCCTTTCTTTCATTACCACGCGCCGCTTCCCGGCTTTTACTATGTCCTGGACGATCAGCGCTCGCAGAATGACGGCATTACGAGAAACTTCGAGTATAATGCGATTCTTCTCGGAACCAGTCACATCGAGCAGTTCCGCTCGTCGTACGCGGATGAACTGTTCGGGGTGGACAGCGTAAAACTCCCCTATCCCGGGGCGACGCTCAGGGAAATGAACGAGGACCTTCTGCGCGCCTTTGATACGCACGACGATATCCGGCTTGTCATCCGCACGGTCGATCAGTCCTACCTCCTCGACGGAAAGGACGCCATGCATCTGGAGATGGGAGAGTATCCGACCTGGCTTTACAACCGGAATCCCTTTGACGATATCCGCTACTGGCTAAACCGCGACGTGCTGTTTAAATACTGCGCCCGCACGGTGTTAAGACGCCTTTCCGGGGTGCAGCCGGGTCACACGTCCTTTGACGACTACAGCGCTGTGGACGCGTCGTATTTCAGCAAAAAGAACGCGGTGGGTGACAGATGGTCCTTTGACCCCGCGCCAGAACAGATGCCGTCCCTGACCGATGAGGAGAGGGAATCCATCCGGGAGAATGTCCGGCAGAACATCAATGCCGTGGCAGGAGAGCACCCCGAGACACAGTTTATCTGCTTCGTTCCTCCCGAGAGCATCCTCCGCTGGGGAGCGAGAGCGGAATCCGGGGAGCTGATGCGGCAGCTCGAAGCAAATGAAATTGCTGTTCAGACTATGCTGGAATGTGATAATATCAGGGTGTTTAACTTCACAGCGCAGCCGGAGATTATCCTGGACCTGGACAATTATAAGGACAATGTCCATTACAGCACCGAAATCGCGGACAGGCTCCTGCTGTATATGAGCCGCGGCGAGTGTGAAGTGACAGGGGATAATGCGGAAGCGGTTTCAGAAGCCGTAAGGACGTATTTTTCGGAATTTGATTATAATTCCGTGCTGAAATAAACAGGAGAGGGAGCATTGACTAACATCTATGAAAAGCTGCTGAACAGGCAGACGAAACTGGCACTTGTAGGACTGGGATATGTAGGAATGCCGATCGCCGTAGCGTTCGCTAAAAAGACGGACGTCATCGGCTTTGACTTTAACAAAGAGAAAATCGCGAAATATAAGGAGGGGATCGATCCCACGAAGGAGGTCGGCGACGAGGCGATCCGCGAGACGACCGTGGACTTTACCGCCGATCCCGGAAGGCTTAAGGAAGCCGGCTTTATCATTGTCGCGGTCCCGACGCCGGTCAATGACGACCACACGCCGGACCTGACTCCCGTCGAGGGCGCGAGCCGCTTTGTGGGACAGAATCTCACCCCGGGAACCATCGTTGTGTTCGAATCGACCGTCTATCCGGGCGTAACCGAGGACATCTGCGTGCCGATCATCGAGAAGGAATCCGGCCTCAAGTGCGGCGTCGACTGGAAGATCGGCTATTCTCCCGAGAGAATCAACCCGGGCGATAAGGTGCACAGGCTGCAGACCATCGTCAAGATCGTATCCGGCATGGATGAAGAGACGCTGGACCAGGTCGCGAAGGTGTACGAGCTCGTCGTCGATGCGGGGGTTCACCGCGCCCAGTCGATCAAGGTCGCGGAGGCCGCCAAGGTCATCGAGAACAGCCAGCGCGACATCAACATCGCCTTCATGAATGAGCTTTCGATCATCTTCCACAGGATGGGAATCGATACAAAGAGCGTCCTGGAGGCCGCGGGAACCAAGTGGAACTTCCTGAAGTTCCAGCCGGGCCTTGTGGGAGGCCACTGCATCGGCGTGGACCCCTACTACCTTACCTATAAGGCGGAGCAGCTGGGCTACCACAGCCAGATCATCCTTTCCGGGCGCAGGATCAATGACGACATGGGCAAATATGTCGCGGAGTCCCTTGTAAAGCTCCTGATCAAAAATGACATCGCCGTAAAGGGCGCAAGAGTCGGGATTCTCGGATTTACCTTTAAGGAAAACTGCCCGGATACGCGCAACACGAAGATCATCGATATCTACAGGGAACTGCAGGAATACGGAATCACCCCGCTGGTCGTGGATCCGCAGGCGGACGCCGCGGAGGCAAAGCGGCTGTACGGCGTCGAGTTTGACGCGATGGAAGACATCCACGATATGGACGCGGTCCTTGTGGCTGTGGCGCACGAGGATTTCCGCGGCTTTACGCCGGAGCTTCTTTCGGGATTCTACAACGCCCGGCACGAAAAGAAGGTCCTTATCGATCTCAAGGGAATTTACGACAGGACCCTCTTCCCGGAGGATTCCTGGATTTACTGGCGGCTGTAAATCTGCCGCTTATCATACGTCAGCATGCGGTAGCATGCGGTAGCTGTGTTTTTGAATGTCAATGCCGGCAGTGCGGGATCAAGGATCCCACAGCTGCCGGCATGTCTGGTTGCTTACGGAAAAGTTATTTATAGAAAAGCTGCTTATGGATAAGAGAGTAACAATTACACAGGTCGGAATCCAGCGGATCGACAGCGTGCTTCAGGAGCCGATAAGGATCACCGCCGCCGGGCGGTGCGCCCTGCGCGGGGATGAATATCACGCGGTGTTTAAAGAGGTCCTGGAGAATTCGGGGCAGTCCGTCCTGACAAAGCTTGTCATAAAGAAGGACCGGCTTGAGGTCACAAAGAGCGGCGCCATATCCGCGAGGATGGTCTTTGTGCCCGGCGAGCGGACAGAGCTCTTCTACGGCGCCGGGGGAGGGGATATCCGCCTTTTTGCCGGGACGGCCAGTGCGGCCCGAACCGTGGAAGGAAATATCCTGCGGTTTATGGTAGAATATTCTCTTGAATCAGAAGGCATCTTAATCAGTGAAAACACAATGGAGATAACAATCGATGGGATTTAAAGATCTGAAATTTGATAAGGACAGCGTATTTCTCGTGACAGGCGGAGCCGGCTTTATCGGCTCGAACATCGTGGAAGCGCTGCTGGACATGGGCTATACCGTCCGCTGCATGGACAATCTGTCCACCGGACATATCGAGAATATAGAGCAGCACATGGATAACCCGCGCTTTACCTTCCTCAAGGAGGATATCCGGGACCTGGATGCCTGCCTTAAGGCGGCCGAGGGAGTCGACTATGTCATGAATGAGGCGGCCTGGGGGAGCGTTCCCCGCAGCATTGAGATGCCGCTTCTTTACGAGGAGATCAACATCCGCGGCACGCTGAACATGATGGAAGCCTCCAGGGTCTGCGGGGTAAAGAAATTCGTCTACGCCTCCAGCTCTTCGGTCTACGGCGATTCGACCGTCCTTCCGAAGAAGGAGGGCGGCGAGGGAGAACTGCTCTCGCCCTACGCGCTGACAAAGAGGACGGACGAGGAGTACGGAAAGCTGTATAAGAGCCTGTACGGACTCGACACCTACGGCCTCCGGTATTTCAACGTCTTCGGCAGAAGACAGGACCCGAACGGCGCGTATGCAGCGGTCATCCCGAAGTTCTTAAAGCAGCTGATGGCCGGCGAGAGGCCGACGATCAACGGCGACGGCCGCCAGAGCAGGGACTTTACCTATATTGACAACGTCATCGAGGCGAATATGAGGGCGTGCCTTGCCCTTTCCGAGGCTGCGGGAAAAGCCTTCAATATCGGCGCAGGCGGCAGGATCTACCTCATTGACGTCTATAAGGATCTGTGCGAGGCTCTCGGCTGTGATATCGAGCCGATATTCGGGCCTCCCAGAAAGGGAGACATCCGGGATTCCAATGCGGATATTTCCCTTGCAAGGCAGCTGCTGGGCTACGATCCCTCCTATGACTTTAAGGCGGGGATCACACTTGCGATCGACTGGTACAGGAAGAATCTCTGATATGCGTATAGCAATCCGAATGGACGATATCACACCGGGCATGGACTGGGAAAAGTTTAACCGCTTCAGGAAGATCCTGGACGGCGGCGGTATCCGTCCGCTCATCGGCGTGGTTCCGAGGGTGCAGGATCCGAAGCTCCGGATCGATGAGGAAAAGGAAGATTTCTGGGAGTGGCTGGCAGGCCTTAAAAAGGACGGGTGGCATATCGCCATGCACGGCCTGAACCATGTCTACCGGACGGATAAGGGAGGCATGTTCCCGTTAAACCGGCAGTCCGAATTTGCAGGGCTCCCCTATGAGGAGCAGCTCGCGATGCTGAAGGAAGGAAAAAGCCTTCTTAAGGAGAAGGGGATCGAGACCGATATCTTCATGGCCCCTTCGCACTCCTATGACAGGAATACCCTGCGCGCGTTAAAGGCGGCAGGGTTTAAGGCCGTGACCGACGGCTTCGGGAGCAGGCCGTACATCCGGGGAGAGGAAGGGCTTATTTTCTACCCGGTCTCCTTCCGGAAGGAAGCGGACCTCTCCTCCGCGGCGGACGGGATTACGACCTTTGTGGTTCATGCCAATACCATGTCCGACAGGGAATTTGAGTGGTACGAAGAGCTTGTGGGAAGCGGCAGGGCAGTGTCCTTCGATGAGATGACAGCTATGCCCGCGCAGAAAGAGCCATTCCTTCATCAGGCACTGGAATATACGATGGCAAAGGGGAAATATCTCGGCGTCCGTGCGGGAGCGCTCGCAAAAGGACTCCGGGGAAGGAAGGCCTAAAATGATAACAGACAGACATCCGGTCCGGGTACTGCAGGTTTTCGGCAGGACCGGGCTCGGAGGAGGTGAGAGCCGCACCATGGATCTGTACAGGCATCTTGACAGAGACAGGGTGCAGTTTGATTTTCTGGTACATCACAGCGCAAAGGATACGGGAAAGGCCTGCCCTACAAGTGACGAGCTGATGGCCGTCAGGAGCCCGGATTATTTTGACGAAGAGATCCGCAGCCTTGGCGGCAGGATTTACTGTCTTCCGCGGTTTACGGTGAAGAATATTCTGTCTTACAAAAAGGCGGCAGCTCGCTTTTTTGCGGAGCACCGCGGCGAATGGAAGGCGGTGCAGGGGCATATGACCAGCACGGCCTCGCTCTATATGCCGGAGGCGGCAAAAGCTGGCGCGGTGACGATCACGCATGTGCGGAGCGCCGGCCAGGACCCGGGATTGAAGGGAATGGCGACGGTGCTGCTGCGCTCGCCGTTAAAGAAAAAGGGGAGCGTCGCATGGCGTTTTGCCTGCTCAGGCGAGGCCGCAAGGCATGTCTACGGTACAATCGACTCGGAGGATATCCGCATTATCCCGAACGCCATTGACGTGGACCGGTTTCTCTACGATCCGGCCGTCCGGGAGAGTATCCGGACATCCTGCGGGATCGGAAGCCGCGATATTGTGATCGGCCATGTGGGAAGATTCGATTATCCGAAAAACCATGAGTACCTGATCCGGGTGTTCGCATCCCTCCTTTCCATGGAAAAGGAGAATCCCGCGTTCGGCGGCGCTGCGGATGAAAGCGGCAAAGATCAAAGGCGCCTCTTTTTGATGCTCCTCGGGGAAGGGGACAACATGCCGGCGGTAAAGGAGCTTGCAAAGGAGCTCGGCGCGGAATCTCAGGTCCTTTTCATGAACAACCGGAAGAACGTCAGCGACTACTATCAGGCGATGGACCTGTTCTGTTTCCCGTCCCGCTACGAAGGGCTTCCGGGAACGGTGATCGAGGCGCAGTCCGGCGGCCTTCCGTGCCTTATTTCGGACACCATCACGCAGGAGGTGATGTTGACCGGACTGGTAAAATCAGCGGATATAAAGGAAGATCCCGCAAAATGGGCCGAAAGGATAAGACAGACTCTGACGGGCCGCGCCCTTCCCGGGGATGAGGGATATGACAGTGCAAGGAAAGACGCGCAGTATCCCGAAGCGGTGCGGGAAGCCGGGTTTGATATCACGGCGCAGGCGCGGATCATGACAGAGTTTTACGAGAAAGGTATTTTCTGAAGCTATGTCGGAAGAGGGAAAAGACAAGAAGAATCTCCTGCTGATGAGCCCTATGCTCCACCAGGGAGGGTTCGAGAGGGTCTGTGTCCAGACCGCGAGACTCCTCAAGGACGACTTTCATACGGCGATCCTTATCTTCAGCGATAAGGACATCAATTATGACATCAGCGGACTTGAGGTGATCAATATCGACGTGCCGAGCAGCAAAGGACTGCCTGCAAAGGTGCGCAATATCCTTCTAAGGATTAAGAAGGTCAGGGAGGTTAAAAAGAACAGGAAGATCGATATCGCCTACAGCTTCGGCTCCTCGGCGAACATCGTCAATGTTCTTTCCCGGACTAAAGAGAAGATCTATACCGGAATCCGGTGCTCCACCGATACGGAGAACCCGCGCGAGGTAAGGCTCCTCACGACGCGCTCCGACCGCGTGCTCTCCTGCTCGAAGGAGATCATGCGCCAGCTCTCGGGGGAATACGGCTACAGCAGAAGCGCATATATTTACAATCCGCTGAATATCGAAGACATCCGGGAAAAAGCGAAGGAGAAGGTGGATGACATCCCCTTTAAAAAGGACGGGGCCGGATCACCGGAGGAGTCTGTTAAGCTGATAGTCGGAATGGGAAGAGATGACAGGATCAAGGGATTCTGGCATCTTGTAAAGGCTTTTTCTATTGTTGAAAAGGAGATCCCCGGGGCTCGCCTTGTGCTTCTTGGAGCGGGAAGCTTTGAGGGCTGCAGGAAGCTTGCGGAGGATCTTAAGGTTTCCTCAAAGGTAGCCTTCCCGGGCGTCAGGAAAAATCCGTTCCCCTATGTGGCAGCGGCAGATCTCTATGTGCTCTCCTCCAACCATGAGGGCTTTCCGAATGCCCTTCTGGAGGCGATGGCGCTGGAGCGCCCCGTTATTGCGGCGGACTGCAAGACGGGTCCCAGAGAGATCCTCCTGTCGGATGAGGCGTACGAAGAGCTGTTAAAGGAAAAGCCGGACGGCTCCTCTACGGATAAGACCATCGAGGGCGACTTCGGAATCCTTGTCCCTGATATGGGCGATGAACCGGATTATAACGCGGCCGTGATTACGGAGGGCGAGAGAGAGCTTGCAAGGCAGATGATCCGCCTTCTTCGCGACGAAAAAGCCCTGCGCGATTACGGGAAAAAAGCGGGGGAGCATGTGCGCGTCTACTCGCCGGAGCGCTACCGCCAGGACCTTGCCAGGCTTTTGCGGGAAGAGATATAAAAGCATGAAACCTACCATAGCATTTCATCTGAATACGCTCTGCCACGGCGGCGCAGAGCGGGTCGTCACCAATCTTGCGAACCGCTTTGCGAAAGAGGGGTATGGGGTTATTGTCGCAACGGAGTGGTACGACGAGGACGAGTTTGAACTGGACCCGAAGGTCCGGAGGATCCACGTCGGGCTTAAGGAGAGCGATGAAAAGAAGGGGAGAGTCGCAAAATTCCTCGCAAGAGAGCGATACCTTCACGAGTTTCTCTTAAAAGAAAAGCCGGATGTGATCGTTGCCTTCGCGCAGCGCGCTCTCTACAGGGCGCTGATGGCGTGCAGGGGAACCGGCGTTCCCGTCGTCGTATCGGTAAGGATCGATCCCGTGCGGTATTACAGCGCGCTCTCCGACAAGATCCAGATCGCATGGCTCTTTGACCGCGCGGCGGGCGGCGTCTTCCAGACAGAGGACGCAAGGAAGTTCTTCCTGCCGCATTTAAAGGACACGGGGACGGTCATCCTGAACCCGATCACGGATAAATACATCGGTGTTCCACAGGTCCCGCCGCAGGAAAAGGAAAAGGAAGTCGTCAATGTTGCGCGGCTTGCGGATTTTAAAAACCAGCCCCTTCTTGTGGAGGCCTTTGCCCTGGTGCTGGAGAAGCACCCGGATTATGTGCTGAAATTCTACGGCCCGGATTCGGGCGACGGGAGCAAAGAGCGGATCGAAGAGACGGCAAGGCGTCTTGGAATTGAAAAGTCGGTCCTTTTGATGGGCGGGAGCGATACTCTCGAACAGCAGGTCCCGAAGGCGCAGGTCTTTGCCTATTCCTCCGACTATGAGGGGATGCCGAACTCGCTCATGGAGGCGATGGCGATGGGACTTGCATGCGTAGCGACCGACTGCCCGCCGGGAGGCCCCAGGATGCTGATCGAGGACGGCGTGAACGGATATCTGATCCCCTGCGGGGACAAAGAGGCGCTCGCGGACAGGATATTAAGACTGATCGAGGATCCGGAGCTCGCGGACAGGATGGGACAAAACGCGCGAAGGATCAGTGAGATTGCGGATACCGATACCGTCTTCAGGCAGTGGGAGTCGTATCTTACGGAGATTATCCGCAGCGGCAGGAGGTGTTAGGAGCATAGGGTATGTGCGGAATCAGCGGCTTTTTGAGTGACAGGGCGATCACGCTCGAGACTCTTCGGAAAATGAATAATACGATGATCCACCGCGGTCCGGACGATGAGGGAGCGGAGATCTATCCATTAAAGGACGGACGCGCCGTCGGCTTTGCGCAGAGGCGCCTTGCCATCCAGGATCTCTCGCCCATGGGGCATCAGCCGATGCACTCGCAGGATCAGCGCGTGAGCGTTATTTTCAACGGTGAAATCTATAACTTTAAAGAACTCCGGCAGGAGCTTTCGGAATATGATTTCCGCTCCACGTGTGATACCGAGGTGATTCTGGCAGCCTACCTTCACTGGGGACCTGAATTTGTAAACCGGATCCACGGGATGTTCGCCATAGCGCTCTTTGACAGGCAGGAGGAGAAGCTTTTCCTGATCCGTGACCGGATCGGTAAAAAGCCTCTGTATTACTGGAAAGACGGCGCGAATATTGTCTTTGCTTCGGAACTGAAGCCGATCATGGCCTGCCCGTACTTTAGGCCGGAGATCCGGAGGGAAATACTTCCGAGGTTCCTCTTCCAGCAGTACATCAATGCGCCGGAGACGGTTTTCCGGGATGTTTTCCATCTCCTTCCGGGATCGGTTATGGAGATCCCGCTTTCGGGCGGCGAGCCCGTGATCCGCAAGTACTGGGATATCCGCGAGGTTTACAGGAGAGAGAGTCTTGATCCTGTCGAAGACTATGAGACGGCAAAGGCGGAGTTAAAGGAAAGATTAAAGCGTGCCGTTGCGCGAAGGATGATCTCCGATGTTCCGCTCGGGACCTTCCTGTCCGGAGGCTATGACTCCTCACTGGTTACCGCCATGGCGCAGGAGCACTCGGACCGGCCGGTCAGGACCTTTACGATCGGTTTCCCCGTAAAGGAATTCAACGAAGCGGTCTATGCAAAAGAGGTCTCGGAGTATCTGGGAACGAATCACACCGAGCTCTACATCGACGAGGCTGAAATGCTCCGCCTTGTGGAGAGCATCCCGAAGTATTTTGACGAGCCGTTTGCGGACAGCTCGCAGATCCCGACCATGCTGGTTTCATCACTTGCAAAAAAAGACGTCACCGTCGCGCTTTCGGGGGATGCGGGAGATGAGTTCTTCTGCGGCTACAATATCTACGACAACGTGGCCCAGGCACAGAAGCTGGACCTTGCGGGAAGCGCCGCGTACGCGCTCGGAAGGCTTCCCATAGGGGGCGGAAAGCACCTCCTTGACAAAATGCCCCTGCGCGTAAGAGTGGTCGCGGGCAACCGGGACCCGGAGACGAAGGTGCAGTTCGCCTCGGACAGCTATATTCTTTCTGCCCACGCGTTCATCGAGGGAAAGGAGCGCTTTGATACGAGAATGAGCGCCGCCTCATACCTTGCGGCGGACCTGAATGCGAAGGGCGCGGATATTCCGATCAAATATCCCGTGGAGAGCCTGTACGGCGTAAAGGACTGGCAGGTAAGGCGCATGCTCCTTGACATGGACACTTATCTTCCGGGGGACATCCTCTGCAAGATGGACCGCGCCTCCATGAAGTATTCTCTTGAGGCCAGATGCCCCATCATGGACACGGAGGTGATGGAGTATTCCTTCCGGATCCCCCAGAGATTTAAATACATGGACGGCGACAAGAAGCATATCTTAAAGGACATCGCCTGCGACTATATCCCGAAGCGCCTTCTCGACCGGCCGAAGACCGGCTTTGGCGTTCCGCTGGACGAATGGATGAGGGGCCCGCTCAAAGAAAAGCTTCTGGATTACTGCTCGGCAGACTATCTGACAAGGCAGGGAATCTTCGACACGGATTATGTGACCGGCTTTGTGGGCAGGTATCTTGAAAAGGGCGACGGCGGTCCCGCAACGGGGGCCAATTATTCCAAGCTTGTCTGGTCCTTCTTTGTCTTCCAGCAGTGGTATGACACTTATATGGAGTAGTATGAACAGTCCGCATATTGCAATGTATATCGGCTCCCTGCAGAAGGGAGGCGCCGAGAGAGTGATGGTAAACCTGGCGGAGTATTTCTTTTCGCTCGGCTGGAAGGTCACCTTTGTCACCACGTATCTCGGAGAAAACGAATATGAGGTAAAGGACGCCGCATGGAAGGTCACGGAAGGCGATGCGCTCCGGGAGTCCGGTGCGAAGGCGCAGGGCAGTGCGGAAACGGTCTTTCTTGTCGACAATAAGGGGACGGCGCTGGTCGATCCTCATGGCGGACAGGAAGGCGGGATCGCAAGAAGGTTTTCTGCCCTCCTTCCTTCGGAGGAGACGGGATCCCGCGCGGGCGCTTTCACGGCCAGGGTCAGAAAGCTGAGAGGAATTTTCAAGGAGCTTAAGCCGGACCTCATCCTGTCCTTTTCGGGGAAAAACAACCTGATGGCGATTCTCTCCTCAAGAGGGCTCGGGATTCCCGTCGTCGTCAGCTGCCGCTCGGACCCGGCAAGAGAGTACGCCGGCAGGGCGATGAAGAGTGCGATGCGTCTTCTCTTTCCGATGGCTGCGGGAACGGTCCTGCAGACAAAGGATGCGGCGGAGTTTTTCCCGGAATCCGTAAAGAAAAAGGCGGTGATTCTCCCGAATTCCCTGAACCGGGATTTTATCAGCAGAGAAATTGTACGGGAGAGGCAGAAGACCATCATCAGCGTGGGACGCCTGGATGATAATAAGAACCAGGCGCTGATCCTGAAGGCCTTCGCCGCACTCGCGGCAAAGGATGGGAAAGACGCCGGGGAAAGCGGCGGAGGATTGGGACTGACGGACGGCTGGAGCGTTATTCTCTACGGCGACGGCCCGTCCCGTGACAAGCTCAAAAGCCTGTCATCCGAACTCGGGATTGCGGACAGGGTTTTCTTTCCCGGAGCGGTCAGCGATGTGGCTGACAGGACCGCGGACGCGGGAATTTTTGTTCTCTCCTCCATACAGGAGGGAATGCCGAACGCTCTTCTCGAAGCGATGGCGCTCGGGACGGCGTGCATTTCAACGGACTGTCCGTGCGGCGGCCCGAGGGATCTGATACAGGATAAAGTAAACGGACTTCTTGTCCCCTCCGGGGACGTCCCCGCCATGGCAAAGGCCATGGAGACACTGATGCGGGATCCGGAAGCCGGAAGAAAAATGGGAGATAACGCGGCGCGTGTCAGAAAGACTCACCACCCGGATGAGGTCAACCTCCGGTGGAAGACTTATCTTGAAAAAGTGATGCGCCGCTGACAGACGGAGCGATTTATGTGCGGAATAGCTGGCTTTACGGGCTGCAGGGAAGACTGGAGGCCCGTGATTGAGAATATGAACCGGCGGATGATAAGACGCGGGCCGGACGCGGGGGGTGTCTGGAGATCGGGGGACGGAAACGTCGTCTTCGGTCACAGACGTCTTTCCATTGTCGACCTCACCCCGTCGGGAAGCCAGCCCATGACAGACAGGAGCGGCAGATACACGATCACCTACAACGGCGAGATCTATAATCACCGCGAGCTTGCTGCCGGACTGATCGCGGATGGAAAGCTTTCCGCCTTCCGGGGAACCTCGGACACGGAGGTCCTCCTCGAGATGATAGGAGCCTACGGAGTTAAAAAGACTCTGGAGCTGTGCAAGGGAATGTTTGCCTTTGCCGTGTACGATGCCGAAACCCGGAGCATCACGCTTGCAAGGGACCGCGTCGGCGAAAAGCCGCTCTATTACGGAATTATCGGGGACTCGTTTGCCTTTGCGTCGGACGTCTCCTGCTTTAAGGAGCTTGGCGGTTTTACCGGCGAAATCGAGACAGGCATCCTTCCTGCGTATTTTACACACGGTTATATCCCGGCCCCGTATTCGATCTACCGGGGCGTCTACAAGCTCCTTCCGGGGACCTTCCTTACCGTGGAAAGGCCCTATACGGAGCTCCCCGCCCCGCAGGAGTACTGGTCCATGAAGGAGGCCGCCCTGCGCGGCCAGAACGCGCCTTTTACGGGTTCTGCCAAAGAGGCTGCGGATGACCTTGAAAGGCTCCTTAAGGAATCCATCAAGGGCCAGATGGTCGCGGATGTCCCTGTCGGTGCGTTTCTTTCCGCAGGAATTGACAGCAGCACGGTCGTTGCCCTGATGCAGTCCCTCTCTCCCGGGAGCGTAAAGACCTTTACCATCGGGATGGAGGATCCTGCCTATAACGAGGCGCAGTTTGCAAAACAGATCGCGGCGCATCTGGGAACGGAGCATACGGAGCTTTATATTTCCGAAAATGAGGCCAAAGAGGTAATTCCGCTGATTCCCGGAATGTTCTCCGAGCCGTTTGCGGACAGCTCCCAGATCCCGACGTATCTTGTCAGCAGGATGACCAGAGAGCATGTGACGGTCTCTCTTTCCGGGGACGGCGGGGACGAGCTCTTCTGCGGATACCGCTCCTATGATTCCGTTGACAGGATCTGGAACAAGATGAAAGACGTGCCGCTCCCCTTAAGAAGGGCGGCGGGAAGCATCCTGGGACGCCTTAAGGCCGCGCGGGAAAATCCGGTCCTCCGGGACAAGGCGGCGCTCCTTGCGGCGAAAAGCCCGGCGCACCTCTATGCCATCCAGGCGGAGCTCGATCCCGCGGCAAGAGGACTTGTCAACTGGCAGCAGGATACGCCGGGGAGGGAGAGCGGTCTTCTTGCGGACGCGCTTCCCTATGTGTTCAACACCTGGCAGGACGGCGTCCTTAAGGAGCCGAACCATGAGATCATGCTGATGGACATGCTTCTCTATCACCCGGACGATATTCTTGCAAAGGTCGACCGGACGGCCATGGCTGTCTCCCTCGAGACAAGAGTCCCGCTCCTTGACAGGGACGTCGTCGAGTTCGCATGGAGCCTTCCCATTGAGTATTTAAGACGGGACGGCGTCTCCAAGGCGGTCCTTCGGGACGTTCTCTACCGCTATGTCCCGAAGGAGATGATGGACAGGCCGAAGAAAGGATTTTCCGTTCCCGTCGCAAAATGGCTCCGGGAGAAGGAACTGCGAAGCTGGGCGGATGAACTTACGGATCCTTCGAGGCTGGAGAGGGAAGGCTTCCTTCGCCCCGCAAAGGTGAAGGCGCTCCTGGACGATTTTGACAGGGGGATTTTCCGCCCGCAGCTGTGGTATATACTGATGTTCCAGCAGTGGCTGGAAGAGGAAAAGAAGTCATACATACGCTGACTCCTTCGCATGGAGAAGAGCACATGATGGAAAGACCGCTGATTACAGTGGCTGTAACCTGCTACAACCTGGAAAAATATATAGAGAGGTGTTTAAAGAGCGTCCTTTCGCAGACCTATAAGGAACTGGAGATCCTGATCGTCGATGACGGCTCAGGCGACGCATCGCCGCAGATCTGCGACCGCATCGCCGGGACGGATTCGAGGGTGAGCGTTCTGCACACGCCGAACGGCGGTCCCGGAAAGGCCAGAAATGCCGCGATCGAGAAAGCGAAGGGGGAATACATCGCCTTTGTCGACGGCGACGATTACATCGTTCCGGACATGTATGAAACGATGGTGAATGCCATCTTAAAGGCAAGGGCGGATATCGCCGTGTGCAGGCATTATGAAGTGCTGAGCTCGGATGCGGACAGCTTTTTTGCCTCCATGTACGAAGGCGGGGAGCGCCCTGAAAGGGAAGATAAAAGGCAGGACGCCGAAGCCGGAGACCTGGTCATGGACCGTGACAGGATGCTGACACTCCTTGTAGAAGAAAACGAAGAGTATCCCATACGGAACGCGGTCTGGAACAAGCTGTGCAAAAAGCAGCTCCTGAAAAGGCTGCGCCTCCCGAACCAGAAATACTACGAGGACATCCTGTTTACGACGCGTCTTATCGCGAACGCACAGCAGGGCGTTTTTGTCGACAGGCCTCTTTACTGCTATGTCACCGACCGGCAGGGCAGCATTATGAACCAGGGGATGAACAAGGGAATTATCACGGATCAGATTCCCGCATACCTTGCAAAGGACGCCTTCCTTCTGTCCATCGGCCGAAAGGACTTGGTAAACGCGCACGATTATCTGGTGTACAAAAAGCTCCTGCTCCTCTACACAGAGGCCAGAAGATCGAAGGATGAGAAGAAGAAAAAGGATCTTCCGGAACTTGCTGACTTCATCCGAACGGGAGGGGAGAGAATGGAGGAAATCTACTCCTGCAGGATCGCGGACCCGCACCAAAAACTGCGCATGAAGCTGTTCCTCATCCACCCTGCCTGTTATAATGTGTTCATGGACATAAACGACGGCATTATCCTGCCGCTTCGCAGGAAGCTCCGGAAGGGACAGGGCCGCGCGGCTGTGTCACCTTAAGACGGCAAGATGGTTATTATTCAGATGAAAGGCGGCCTTGGCAACCAGCTTTTCCAGTACGCTCTGTACAGACAGCTGAGGAGCCTCGGACGCAATGTAAAAATGGACGATGCGACCGGATTTCGCGATGATATGCAGCGCGATCCGGCTCTTTTGGCGCTCGGACTTATGTACGAGCGGGCATCGCAGGAAGAAATCATAAAGATAACGGACTCCTACATGGACCTTGCCAGCAGGATCCGGAGAAAGCTGACAGGCAGGAGAACGAGCCGGTACGACGAGAAGGACGGCAATTTTGACCCGTATGTCCTTAAGACAGAGGACGCTTATCTTGTCGGCTACTGGCAGAGCGAGAAGTATTTTCCGGATCCGGAAGTCAGAAGGCAGTTAAAGGACGAGATCCTCGCCGCCCTTTCCCGCTGCGCCGCAAAGGACGGCGGCATGGAGGGAGAAGGACAAAGCGGCCCGGGTCCCACGGTCAGCCTCCACATAAGAAGGGGAGACTACCTGGCGCCGGGAACCGTCCAGACCTTCGGCGGGATCTGCACGGATGAGTATTACGAGAAGGCCGTCCGGCTGATTCTCGGAAAATATCCGGGCGCGCGGTTTATTGTCTTCAGCAACGACCGTGAGTACGCAGCGCACTTCTGCGAGAGCAAAGAAAGAATCTTCGGGAGCGGGAGCTTTGTCCCGGCCAGGGGGAGCGGGTCAGGCGAAGGCGCCGGGGAGGATGCTCTTACGGCGGACGCCGCACAGCTTTACGGGATGGCGCAGTGCGACCATCACATCCTCGCCAACAGCAGCTTCTCCTGGTGGGGAGCGTGGCTCGGTACGGGCATGAAGATCGTGCCGGGGCGCTGGCTCAACAATAAAAACGCAGAGGATATTTACACAGATGACATGCTCCGCATCGGAGCTGATAACTTATAACGGGAACAGATTACAGGCATGATATTCGGGAAGAAAAAAGAACTGACCGGGACAGCGGCGCTGCCGGTCCTTACAAAGCTGAACCATATATTCGACAGAAAACAGAAAAAGCAGTTTCTGGGACTGGGCGTACTGATCCTGATCGGCGCGGTTTTTGAGACCCTGGGCGTATCGCTCATGGTTCCGGTCGTACAGATGATTCTTGATCCGAGATCCCTCCACGGCGTCATCGAGAGGTACAGCCGGCGCTTCCCCTTTATAGAAAAAGCGCTTAAGCTCCTGCACCTGACTACGGACAAGAGGCTGATGATCGCACTCCTCCTTGCGCTGATCGGTGTGTATATCGTCAAAAACGCATACCTTCTGTTCCTCATCTGGAGGCAGAACAAGTTCATCGCGAGCGCCCGCAACGATATGATCAGCCGTGTCATGAGAGAATTCCTGAACCGGCCCTATGAGGATTATCTGGGGGCGGACATTCCCACGGTTTTCCGTATTACCGACAGTGATATTCCACACATGTTTTCCCTGATCCTTGCCTGCCTCTCCCTGATGACGGAGGTGGTGGTCACGGTGTGCATCTGCCTTGTCCTTATCAGGACCAACTGGCAGCTGGTCGCCTTTATCCTGCTGATCTTCAGCGTCCTTACGCTGATCAACGCAAGGATTTTAAAGCCGAGGCTCAATACGATCGGCGCCCGCAACCAGAGCATACAGTCCAGGATCGCAAAGTGGAGAATCCAGGCAATCTACGGCCTCAAGGACGTTAAAATCTTAAACCGCGAGGATTTCTTTATCCGGAACTATTACGAGAGCGGCAAGATCGGCGCCCAGACAGCGGTCAGCTACACGGTCCTCAACAATCTTCCGAAGCTCCTGATCGAAACGGTCTTTATGGCGGCCATGCTGAGCTATATCGCGATCTATATCGCGGGCGGAAATGATGTCGCGGTGCTGGTTCCCCAGCTGAGCGGATTTGCCGTTGCGGCGATCAAAATCCTGCCCAGCGCCAACAGGATCAACACCTACATCACCGAGATCGCCTATGAGGAGCCGAGCCTGAATTTCGTCTTCGACAATCTGGAGGAGTCCATGAAGACGGACCGCCAGATGCGCGCGGTCAGGGAAAAGATCGCGGGCCCCGCGTTAAAGCTCAAGGACAAAATCGAACTCAACCATATCACCTTCCGCTATCCGGACGGGGACCGCAACATCTTTACCGATGCGCACATGGTTGTTCCCAAGGGCAAGTCCGTCGGCATCAAGGGACCTTCCGGCGCCGGAAAGTCGACGATCGTCGATATCCTGCTGGGACTCCTTCACGTGCAGGAGGGCGAGATCCTCTGCGACGGCGCCAATATTTTCAGCAATTATGAATCCTGGCTCGCCCAGATCGGTTATATCCCGCAGTCGATCTATCTGATTGACGAGTCGATCCGGGACAATATCGCCTTCGGAATCGATGCCGACAGAATCGATGACGACAGGCTCTGGGAGGTCATGGAGGAGGCGCAGCTTGCGGACTTTGTCCGCTCGCTTCCCGAGGGACTTGATACGAAGATCGGCGACAGGGGAGTAAGGCTTTCCGGCGGCCAGAGACAGAGAATCGGCATTGCGAGAGCCCTCTACCATGATCCGGAAATCCTGGTCTTCGATGAGGCGACCAGCGCTCTCGACAATGAAACCGAGGCGGCGGTAATGGAGGCGATCAACAGCTTCCACGGAAAGAAGACGATGATCATCATCGCCCACCGTCTCAACACGATCGAGCACTGCGATTATATCTACGAGGTAGACGGAGAGAAGATCACAAGGACGACTCTTGAGGGTGAGACGATATTCCACTGACAGGCGGATGCCAAAGCTGTTAACAGCATCGCTGCTCCATGGGAGGATTTATGATAGGAACCGAGTTTCTTCCGGGCTTCGGTCTGGGAAACCAGCTTTTTGTATATGCGGCTGCCAGAGCCCTTGCCCTGGATAAGGGATATGAATTCGGAGTGTGCCACCCCGAATTTCTGGCTAAAAACATGCATTCCGACTGCGGAATGTATTTTATGGACATCGATATGGGACGGGAGATCACGGACGAGGACAAGGCCCGCATGAAGCGCTTTGACGACGCCGATGACCGCCTGTATCTCGGCAATTCCGTCCATGACCTGACACACGGCGCGTACGTAAGCGGCGCATCGCCCGACTTTTTCCGGATTGAGGACGATACGCTCCTGTACGGAAACCTGCAGTCGGAGCTTTACTTCCGGAATCACATGGAGGACCTGAAGGAGTGGTTTAAGGTCCGTCCGGAGTATGAGTCCTTCGAGTATACGGCGGACGATCTCTGCGTGATCCACATGCGCTGCGGCGATTACGAGAACTCGCCGGAGCTGTGGCTCGACAGGAGCTACTGGCTGATGGGCATTGCAAGGATGAAGGAAATCAATCCTGCCATGCGCTTTATTATCATAACGGACAGAGTTGATTCGGCGCACAAGATCCTGCCTGAGTACAAGGCCATCCGGGGCGATCTCGGAGAGGACTATGTCACCTTAAAGAACGCGAGATACCTGCTCCTCGGAAACTCCTCCTTCCCGGTCTTCCCGGCCCTGACAAGCGAGACGCTCCGCCTTGCGATCGCGCCGAAGTACTGGGCAAGGCACAATGTCTCCGACGGCTACTGGGCTTCGGAGCAGAATATTTACAGCTGCTTCCAGTATATGGACAAAAAGGGAAAACTTTCAACTGCGGCACAGTGCAGGAGCGAGCTGAAGGCCTATAAGGAGAGCTCGCCGGTATATGCGGGCCTTAACAGGAGGCCGGGGAAGGTCCTTCATGCCGCCCGCATGGCGAGGGCAAAGACACTTTACGGCCTGTATTTTTCCAGGAAGGTCATCCGCTCCCTGGAGCGCCGGACAGGAATTATAAAGAGCTGGCAGGATACAGATGAGTGAGTATAAAAACGGAAAACTGCAGCTTCCGGAGGTGACGCTGGCCGCGATGACCAGTGTCAATCTCTACGAGACGATCCGCGCGATGCTGTTCAGCTGCCGCGGGATCGATTTCGGCGACGTCGTCCTGATCTCGGACAGGAAGCCATGGTACCTGCCGCGTTCCATCCGCTTCTCCCCGACATCGAAGCTGGACGACATCAATAAGTTCAACTACAAGATGACCTACGAGCTCTGCGGACATATACGGACGCAGTTTGCGCTCATTGTGCACGCGGACGGTTTTGTCATCCACCCGGAGAACTGGAGCGACGACTTCCTGAATTATGACTACATCGGGTCCCCCTGGCCGCTTCCTTCCAACGACTACGCTTACAGGGACACGGAAGGAAATATCTGCCGCGTGGGCAACAGCGTATCGATCCGGAGCAGGCGCCTTATGGCTTATCCCGCGGAGCATAATGTCCCGTGGGTGCCGGTTGACGACGGCTTTTACAATGAGGACATCTTTATCTGCTGCCATCTGAAAAAGGAGATGGAGCGGGAGGGGATTGTGATCGCTCCTCTTGAGGCCGCGGTAAGATTCGGAAGAGAGCATCCCATAGAGGAAAACAGGGGCGTCGAGCCGTTTGCGTTCCACAAGTGGCGCGGGGAGAACGCGGCCTATCCCAGGTTCCTCTCTCCGTGGAAGCGCTTTAAAAACGCGGTACGACCGCTCCTTTTCTGGAGAAGAAAATGACTGTTTATGACTGTATTCCTTTTTTCAATGAAGTAGATATCCTGCTCCTTCGGCTTCATATTCTTTCGCCTGTCGTGGACCGGTTTGTCATCGAGGAGGCTACGACGACCTTTTCGGGGGAGAAAAAGGAACTCTGCTTTGAAAAAAACAGGGCGCTTTTTGCGGAATTTGAGGACAAAATCACCTATATCGTCGTCGATACGGATGAGGACTTCAAGGTAACGCATGAGAGAGACTATTACCAGAAAAACCACCTGATCCGGGGCCTTAAGGATGCAAAAGAGGAGGATGTCATCATCTTCGGGGACTGCGATGAGATCCCGAATCCCGTGGTCCTTGAGAAGATCATAAAGGAGTTCGATACGGACAGGGTCTATCATCTTGCGCAGCGCAATTTTTATGCGTTCCTGAACATGGAGGAGACCTCCGGAAAGCTTCTTTCGATCACGGGAGAGTTCCCGGGGGTTGACGGGAGTGACAGGAAATGGCTCGGGACCAAGGTCTGCAGCATTAAGAACATCCCGCAGGAAGGGATCGTAAGGCTCCGCGACCTCTGCCCGCCGCAGGATCCTTCGAGCGTAAGAGTCGCTGACGGGGGATGGCATTTCGGATACATGGGCGGATACCGCGAGAGCAACGCCGCAAAAAGGATCGGCGTCAAGGTCAGGGCGGCGGCCCACCAGGAGTATAATGACAAAGAGATCCTTGCAGAGACGATGGATCATCTGGTGCTCGGAAGAGACATCTTCGGGCGGGACGCAAGGTTCGAGAGGGTGGAGATTGACGATACCTATCCCGTGTACCTGACACAGCACCTGGAGGATTACAGCCACCTGATCATGCCGAAGATCACGGCTTTATCAAAGCTTTATCACAGACTGGATCTTACGGCGGGAAGGTTTTTGAGGAAAGCATGGCGCAAGGCAGTGCGGACGCTCCTGCCAGGAAACGGAAAACGTAAGGCATGAACCAGAAGAATACGATTATGCGGGTCTACGGGCTGTGGCTTTTGGACATGATCTGCATCATATTATCATATTTTATCGCCACGCAGCTTCGCTTTGCCCAGCATAATGACTGGGGCAGCAAGACGCTGCATTATATGGTGATGGTCGTATTTCTCCTGTTCTGCACGGTCTACGGCTATTTTGTCGACTGGAACCGGGACGTGCTCAAAAGAGGGTATTTTGCCGAGTTTATGGCCGTCATGCGCTTCAACGCAGTGATGATCGGAGTCTCACTGATCTTTGTCTTTTTTGCGCAGTGGGCGTATATCCTCTCGAGGACGGTTATTTTCAATTTCGCCTGGATCAACACGCTCCTTATGTACGCGGGGCACCTTCTCTTTAAGCGCGTCATGGCAAGGGTTCTCTCCGGAGACCTGATGTCGACGAAGCTCCTTGTTGTCTGCGAAAAGGACAGGGAAGACGATACGATAAAACGCGTCCGGGAGGAACTCGGGGACGGCTATCAGATCGCCGGCGCGGTCGCCGTGGACGGAAAGAACGAGGCGCAGCTTCGGGAGGTCACGGAAAAGATGACACAGGTCCCCTTCGACGAGGTCCTGATCAACGCGCCGTCGCTTGACGCCGCAGGACTGTCGGTCCTGGTCGACGGTTTTGACAAGATGGGCGTCGACTGCAGATACACGCTCTCACTTCCCGATGCGGGAATCCCGGTCAGCCGCGTGGAAAAGTACGGCGGCTTTACGGTTGCGACCTACACCCGGTTCCGGAGCAGCTACAAAAGACTCCTTATAAAGCGCGCGGCGGATATCGCGGGCGGCGCTGCGGGACTGATTATCACCGGGATTCTCACGATCTTTATCGCGCCGGCAATTAAGCTGGACTCGCCGGGACCGGTCTTTTTCTCCCAGACAAGAGTCGGCAAGAACGGAAGACGCTTTAAGATCTATAAATTCCGTTCCATGTACACGGACTCCGAGGAGAGAAAAAAGGAACTGGCCGGTCTCAACGAGATGAACGGCCTGATGTTTAAAATGAAAAAGGATCCCAGGATCACGAAGG
>CADBPC010000077.1 GCA_902796425.1 uncultured Lachnospiraceae bacterium | reverse complement strand
TATTATTTAATTCCGTAGTGTCCTTTTTTTCTTCCATACTTGCTCCTTCATAATACTCCGGCGGTATCCTGCCCGTATTCTTTTATTCCAGGCCGAAAAGCTTCGCTTCCTTCACGCAGTAATCAATGCATGCCTGCCGGTCCCTGGCAAGAAGAGTTCCCTCCTCGATGCATTTGTCTGCGGATGCCGCGATCAGCTCCTCATATTTTGCAAGCGTGCCGTACATTTCCTGCAGCTTTCCCTCCTCAAAGGGATGGCGGCAGCCGAACAGTCCCGGAATCCCGCCCTGGTTAATCGGCGTGCAGTAGGGGAAATAGGTGCATGCCGGATGCTCGATCGGAGGAAGACGCCAGCCTCCCACGGCGTTCCCGAACTGGTCGCGGATATTCTCATTCCGCAGGTTCAGCGGGATCTTCGGCGTGTGGATCGCCGGGATCTTCTTCTCCGCCCAGCGGCACATCTGCGCATAGGCGGCGCTGAAGGCAAATTCATAGGGATAGTCGTTCGGATACGGCTCCTCTCCCGGATAATCAAGGATAATACCGATGCGGTACTCGTCCTTCCTGTCCCCGAAATAGTCCAGCATGGTGTACTGGCTGTCATGCGTCGCACCCGGAACTTCATAGGTCCGGACCATGAATTCCGGATCATCACTGTCCGGAACAAGCGCGTCGATATTGTTCATCGCCGCATTCTCGCTCTCTGTCTGCATCATGATATAGGGAACCGATGCCTTTTCGATATTGTTGCCGGGTTCCCCGGGCATGCTGCCCGCCTCATACTGGTTCAGCGGAGGTGTTTTCCTGCGGACGCCCCCGGCGACAAAGCAGCCGTCAAACTGCGGCGCCCTGCCTGTATTCACAAAGGTATTCATATAGCGGATGATATAGCCGCAGGACTGGGACCAGCCGATCAGGTAAACATACTTCGGCTCGATTCCGCCGAGGAACTGTGCGCCCCCCCGGATCCTGACGTGAAGATCTGTCAGCATGTCCCAGAAAAGACCCATTTCACTGCCCTGCTCCAGGGCCCCGCCGTTTGCGCTCTCCGCAATAATGGAAAGCGGAAGTCTTGCGGGATTCGGATTGCTCCAGTAAAGGGCTTTGTACCTTTCCGGATCCGCCTTATGGAGCGGACGAAGGGATGAGGGCTTGCTCGTGATGCCGATATAGACATCCCCCTCCCGCATCATCTGTTCCTTGCACAGGACCCACGTCCTGTCGATATCAACGCCGGAAGTCGCGTTCAGGATCTCAATTGCAACCCTTCCGCTGGCTTTGCTGATATCAGCGGGACGTCTTACCAGGAAACGATTGACGTAGGGAGCATCCGCAAAGCGGATGACAGCCTCTCCGGCACAGCCGCAGGCGCCATCCTGCATCCCGTAGACATTGGCCGTGCCGTACATAAAGTATTCTTCCTCGACGTAGCCTCTTTCGGCAAAGCCGCACAGGTTCGCGGCCCGTGTCACGGGATAGCTGACATCCGTAATCGGAATATTTTCAATCTTCTGTATCATCGTCTGCACCTCCCGTCAAAGTCCGTATTTTTTAGCCTTTTCGACCGCATGGCGCACGCAGTATGCCTCGTCCTGCGGCATCAGGAGCCTTTCGGATACCGCTTTCGCGGCGCTCTTCCAGACCAGGGCTTCATATTTCTCCAGAGATCCGTAGCGCTCCTTCAAAACCTCGGCCGCAAAAGGAATTTCGCACCCGTAGGTCAGTGTGCTGAAGGCAGGCTTTAAGGGTTCTCCGTGGGACACATAGGTACATACGGGGAATTCGATCTCCGGCAGGCGCCAGCCGCCGGTCACATTCCCGTCCTCATCCGTAACGAACTGCCCGTTTTCATCCGTGCAGATCCTGTCTGTCTTCGGAGGAAGGATTCCTCTCTCCGCCCAGTCATACAGATGCATAAGTCCCGCCCTGTAGGCCAGCTGGTAAGGGAAATCGTTCGGGTACGGCTCGTATCCGGTATAGGGAAGGTACATGGAGGTCGCAAATTCATCCGTCCTGTCCTTCAGATAGGTGTCCATGGAATAGACATTGTCATGCGTCGCCCCGGCGATGTCTGCGACAATATAGCGGAGCGTTTCTGTCAGGGAGTCCGGCGTATGGACGTCCTGCCCGCAGATTTCAAAGAGGCTCTGCGTTGTAACCGTATAATACGGGGCGTCGGTAAAGAGGGTGCTGTATTCGCCGAGATCCTTTCTTACCATCTCCTCCTGGTTCAGCGCAGGTGCAAAATTGTTGGCGGGATCCATCGAATAATAGCCGTCAAACAGCCGCGGCAGGCCCTTTTCATAACGGTCCCTCGCAAAATAATTCACATAGCTGACCATGTATCCGCCGGACTGCGACCAGCCGGTAAGGTAAACATACTTTACGTCCATGCCGCCGAGGAAGTCATTCGGCTTTCTGCAAAGCTCCGACAGGTCTGTCAGCATGTCCCAGAAAAGGCCGTCCTCCGTCGCTGTGCCGGAGCTGCTCCCGTAGCAGTTGCCGAAGGTTCCCTGGGGAAGTCTGCACTTTCTGGGATTGTCCCAGTTAAGTGGCGCGTACCTTTTGCTGTCGAATTTCCGGAGAGTCTTCATCGTGACGGGCTTGCTGGTCAGGCCGATATAGGTATCGCCGCAGCGCATGACCTGTTCCCCGTAGAGAACCCAGGACCTGTCTATGTCAATAAAGGAGGTCGTGTTCAGGATCTCGATGACCACTCTGCCGCTCGGCTTTGCCGTGTCCTTCGGTCTGCGCACAAGGAAACGGTTTGTATACGGTGCGTCCGGGACCAGGACAGAGAGTCTGTTGTCCTTATCCTTCCCATAGACATTCGCAGTTCCGGAGAAAAAGAATTCCTCCTCCAGATATCCGTGTCCCTCAAGATCAGCGTTTATCTTCGCCGACGTGAAGGGAAACGAATTTTCAGTTATCGGTTGCTTTTCTATTCGCTGAATCATTAGTATTATCCTCTTTGCTGCCGGATGGACGGCTTCTGCCCGCACAGATTATATGCAGCAGCGCCCGGCCGCAGACCTGCTGCAGCCGGGCGCCGGAATTATCTGAAAATCAATAAATTGTGAAGCCGCCGTCTACAACCAGGTCTTCGCCGGTGATCATATTGGACTCGTTGCAGGACAGGAACAGAACTGCCGCAGCGATTTCGTCGGTCTCCGCGAAACGGTGAACCGGAATCTTCTCGATCATATCGGTCTTGACCTTGCCCTGCCATGCTCTCTCGCCCATGTATGTGTTGACGACTGTGGGAGCAACGCCGTTGATGTTGATGCCGTACTCAGCCCACTCAAGAGCGCAGACCTTGATCATTCCGACCAGGGCAGCCTTACTCATGGTGTAGCCGACATGCTTGTTGATCGCGATGAAATCAGCCTGGGAGGTAATGCAGACGATCTTGCCGCCCTTCTCCTGCTTGATCATCTGGTTCGCAACAGCCTGGCATACTCTGAAGACGCCGACCGCATTGATTGCGATGTGCTTTTCAACATTTGCGATTTCGATATCGGTAGCACGGTACAGATCGACAAAGCCGGGCATTGCAGCAAGAATATTGACCTCGCCGAACGCTTCCACTGTCTTTGCGACAAGATTGTCAACGCTCTCCTGGCTTGTGACGTCTGTCTTAACGCCGATTGCCTTTACGCCGTAATCCGCGACGATCTTGCCTGCAACCTCATCGCAGGTATCCTTGCAGTCCGCAATCACGATATTTGCGCCCTTGCTCGCATACATGCGCGCTGTAGCCTCACCGATGCCGCCTGCTCCGCCGACGACGATTGCGTTCTTTCCGGTAAGATCGAATGATCCTGTTACGGGTGTGTAGGGAATTCCGTTGTACATATTTGCCTCCTTGTGCTGAATGCTGAAATTACTTTTTTATTTTTCTCCGGGACTCTCCCGGTTACTACCTCTGGTTCTTCTGCGCCGCTCTTACTGCGGGCTGCAGATTATTTGGATCTCTTGATGGTTCTCTTTGCCTTGTCGGTTCTTGTTCTCTGGAGTGCGTCCATGGCTACCGCGAAGACGAGGATCGCGCCTCTTGCGATCTGCTGCCAGTACTCACTGACCTTGATAATCGTAAAGCCGTTGTCGATAACGCCGACGATCAGTGCGCCGATAAATACCGAGAGGGTTGTTCCTTCGCCGCCGCCTGCGGAGATACCGCCGACGATGCAGGCTGTCAGGGCGTTCATCTGGAACTCTTTACCTGCGGCCGGCTGGCCGGAGGAAACGCGGGAGCCGAGAACAATGCCGCACAGTCCCGTGAAAAGTCCGGACAGTACATAGGAGACCCTGCGGATCCTGCCGCTGTTAAGACCGGAAAGTCTTGCCGCCTCCTCGTTGCTGCCTACTGCATAGAAGGAACGTCCGATATGCGTGCGGTTTAAGATAAACCAGTTGATGATAAGGCAGATGAACATCAGGATGACAGGGATCGGGACAGCTCCGACGGACCCCTGGCCCACAACCTTCGCGCTGTCTGGAAGGCCGTAGATCGGCATGCCGCCGTGGCAGATGATGTAGGCAAAGCCGCCCAGCGCGGTCGCCGTACCGAGCGTTGCGATCATCGGATTCATTCCTGTGGAGGTGATAAGCCACCCATTGACATACCCCAGAACACCGCAGAATAAAACCGAAACAAGAATCGCGATCCCCTGCGGAAGTCCCCAGTCTGTGATGCCGAGCGCCCAGATAACTGTTGCGATTGAACACACGGATCCGACCGACAGGTCAATGCCGCCGGCAATCATGACAAACATTACGCCGCAGGACATGATACACAGCATAGAGATCTGCCGTAATACAGATACTATATTACTGCTGGATAAAAACCTTGGATTGATAACCTGGAAAACGAGGCACATGCAGAGCAGCACAATCGGAACTGTCAGCTTGCCGCGCTTATTGACGAAATACTGTTTTACCTTTTCCATATGCTTACTCTCCTCACGCTACAAATTCGTGCGACGCCATCTCCAGGATCTTCTCCTGCGAGAACTCACTGCGGTCCAGTATGCCGGTCTGCCTGCCCTCGGACATGACCAGAATCCGGTCTGCCATTCCGATCAGCTCGGGCATTTCGGATGAAATCATGATGATCGCGACCCCCTGGGAGGCAAGCTCATTCATGATCATGTAAATCTCATGCTTTGCCTCGACGTCAATTCCTCTTGTCGGCTCATCCATCAGCAGCACGTCGCATTCTCTTGCGAGCCACTTACTGACAACGACCTTCTGCTGATTGCCGCCGCTGAGGTTCCTGACCAGCTGTTCAAAAGAAGGCGTCTTGATACTGAGGGCATTTTTGTGCTTTTCAAGAATTTCGTTCTCTTTTTTGAAATTCATGATGCCCATATGGGAAACCAGCTTCAGTATGGCCAGTGTTATATTCTTTCTGATCGACAGGTTCTGTATGACACCCTGTGTCTTCCTGTCCTCCGGGACGAGGCCGATTCCGAGCTCACAGGCCTTTTCGGGATTCGTGATCTTAACTTCCTTTCCCTCATAGATAATCATCCCGCTGTCTGCCTTGTCCGCGCCGAAGATCATTCTCGCCGTCTCCGTGCGTCCCGCGCCGACCAGTCCGGCAAAGCCGAGGATCTCACCCCTGTGAAGCTCGAAGTTGATATTCTCCACGCCGAGTCCGCACAGATCCTTTACCTCCAGGACAGTCTCCCCGATCTTGTTCGTCTTTTCCGGATAGGTGTCGCTGATCTCACGGCCTGCCATCAGCGCAATCAGCTGACGACGGTCGATATCCGCTATATCTCTCGTCTCGATGACCTGACCGTCGCGGAAGACCGTGACCCTGTCCGCGATGTCGAAGATTTCGCTCAGTCTGTGGGAAACATACAGCATGGTCGTTCCCTGCTCCTTGAGCTTCTTTACGAGCTTAAACAGGATTCCAGTCTCCTTTTCGGTGAGCGCCGCAGTGGGCTCATCCAGGATCAGGATCTTGGGATTCTTGGAGACGCCCTTCGCGATCTCAACCAGCTGGCAGTAAGCCGTCGACAGGTCCTTGACCTTAGTCTTCGGATTAATATCGACCTCCAGCATGTCGAAGAGCTCCTTCGTCTCCTTCTCCATTTTCTTAAAGTCCGGAGTAACCTTGTTGCCGGGATACATTCCGAGGAAAATATTCTCGCTGACCGGCAGCTCCGGAACCAGGTTAAATTCCTGATAGACGACCTCGATTCCGAGCTCTCTCGAAAGCGCCGGCGTCATTCTCTCGTATTCCTGTCCGAATACGGTTATTGTGCCCTCGTTGGGCGCGATGGCTCCGGAGATCAGCTTCATCATTGTCGACTTGCCTGCTCCGTTCTCACCGCAGATTGCGAGGATCTCGCCCTTCTTTACATCAACCGTTATATCATTCAGGGCAACCACTCCGGGATACGTCTTTGTTACATGCTTGAGCTGCAGTGCATATTCCTCCAAATCGCCCCTCCTTTCTGAAATGATCGCGGCAGGAATCCCTGCCGCGATCGTATACAACTCTGTAATTAATTCCTGCTTACTGCACGCTGACCTTTGCGATCGCTTCGTCTACGTTGTCGATTGTAACGGTGTCGATCGGCCAGTACTCTGTGTGCTCACCGTTGTCCGTGCCGTCCTTAAGCTTTGCGATCAGATCCGAGCTCATCCAGCTGCCGATCATTGTAAAGCCGGTGTCTGTGGAACTTATGTAGCAGTCGCCGTTGGATTCCTTGATGGCGTTAAACTCTTCGATAGTACCGTCGGTTGAGAAGATGCCGTGCTCGCCGTCGTTCAGGCCCTGAGCCTTGAAGACTTCATATGCGCCGAGTCCGCAGAAGCCTGCGAAGCCGCATACAACCTTAAGATCGGGATCTGCCTGCAGGAATGCCTCGACTGCGTCGACGCATGCGGGAACCGTAATTTCCTCTGCAGTATTGACGATAACCGCGTTCGGAGCTGTGTCAGCAAGGCCTGCTCTCATACCTTCATCACGGGGGATCAGGAACTCAAGCTGTGTATAAGTCAGAAGGGCAACCTTTACCTCTTCCTCTGTTCCGTAGTGTTCGACAATCCACTTTCCTGCCTGGGAACCGGTGTTGTAACCCTGTTCGTAGTTCTTTCCTACGTAATTCTTCCATGCGGAATTGCACTCACCGTCGAATCCCACCATAACTACGCCATTGTCGGAAGCTGCTTTAAAAGCGTCTTCTCTCGCGGAATCAGCTGTCGCGCAGATTGCATCGCACCCTGCCTCAACCATGGACTCGATAGCGGTAACCGCCGCGCCGTCATCGGCTGCTGTCTGGAACATGAACTCCCAGCCTTCTGCCTCGACATTCGCCTTGAACTGCTCCATAACTGCTACATAAGCGGAGTTCTCAACGTTCGGAAGGACAAGTCCGATTGTGTAGGAATCCTTGCTCTCGGGAGCCGGAGCCTCTGCCGTTTCCTCAGCGGGAGCTTCTTCCTTCTCCTCAGCAGCGGGAGCCGCGGGGGCTGCCGCAGGTGCCGCAGCCGGAGCCGCACAAGCTACAAGCGATACTGCAACCGCACCGGTAAGAAGCATTGCCAAAAGTCTTTTCATTGTAACCCTCCTTGTTTACCTTTTCCTTCTTGATCGGACAGGCAGTTTACCGGAAGATAAACAGTTTTCTGTCTGCCCGCATGCCCTTCAGGGCTTGTCTCTTGTTATGTTCAGTATTATATTTAGTTTTGTCTACCTCCGCAATAGTTTATGTTTACTAAATTTAGTGCGCCGTTTTTGTGCATCTTCCCTAAACAGCCCCCTGATAGTTCGGTAATTGTTATATTTTTAACAGGTGTTGGCAGTCCTTGCACCTTTTCCCGTGTCATTTTCGCTTGCCGCGCCTTCCGTCTCTGCCTCACTTCTTACATGCTGTTTACTGCACATTAATAAACATATCAATTTCATATTTCCGCAATATTACTGTATTTTACTGCAAATTGTTTAGTTGCTTGTTTAATAATCAATTGACTTTTCTCAGCGTCTGTTCTATACTATTCTGTAAATAATCGGTCAACCGGAAGGATCTGCTGATATGAATTATCGCGAACTGGCTAAATATTTTAATATCTCCCCGTCCGCCTTCTCCATCATTGTGAACAACAAGCCGGGCGTCTCCGACGCTACCAGGAACAGGGTAATCACAGAGCTGAGGGCAATGGGATACGGGAACATGATTAAGGAGGCGGCGCCTGTTGCCCCCGCGCGCCAGAATCTTCTGTTCATCGTCTTCAAGAAGGACGGCGCGATCCTGGACATGCAGCCCTTCTTCATGCTTCTGATCGAGAACATCGAGACCGCCGCCCAGAAGTACGGCTACAACATCATGCTCTCCACACTCGATCTGCGCCGCCCGATCAGCGAGCAGATCAGCAGGATCAACAGCATAAACGCAGCCGGCGCCATCGTGTTCGCAACCGAAATGGCGGATTCCGACATCGATATCTTCTCCAGCTTCGAAAAGCCATACCTGATCCTGGATAATTATTTTGCGCACATTCCCGTCAACACCGTCGCCATCAATAACGAGATGGGGACCTGGCAGGCGGTAACGCACCTGACCGAGATGGGCCACACAAGAATCGGCTACCTTGCCGCAAAATCAAGGATCAGCAGCTTCTGTGAACGCGAGGAAGGCTACCGCAAGGCGCTCTCTCAGTACGGCCTCGCACTGGACGAAAAGGACATCTACCGCCTGAGCTTCACCGAAGAGGGAAGCTACAGGGATTTCTCCGACATTCTTAAAGGGCATCCGGACCTACCCACCGGCTTTGTCACCGATGACGACACGATCGCCCTCGGCGTCATGCGCGCGCTGAGAGAGAACGGCTATAACGTTCCGGACGACATTTCGCTGGTCGGCTTCAACGACCGCCCCGTGTGTGAGATTGCCATACCGCCGCTCACTACAATCAATGTCTCAAAGAATACCTTCGCCGCGGAGGCCGTCGATGCGGTCGCGGCCCTGATAGATGACAGGAAGGATCCGGAGCGGGCCGGATACCGCACCAAAAAGACGAGGGTTGAGACGTGGCTTTCCGTCAGGGGCTCTGTCAAAAACCTCCGGGAAGCGCAGTAGCTATACGTTTTCCGACAAATAAGTTTACTTCACATGCAAAGACTGCCGGGTTCCTATCGAATCCGGCAGTCTCTGTTTTATGTATTAAGTCTTCGTTTTCCTTATCAAAAATATAGGTGTATTCGCCCTCGCCCTTTTTGTAAGGCTTCCATACACAGGGTCTGTTGTATGCCCCCCTGCCCCCTTTCTTCATACTCCTTACCCGTGCTTCTTACCGGCGCTCCTTATCCGCGCTGCCTCCGCTCAAGTACTGTTTCCTCGACCCGCTTTACCGGGGTCTTCTCAATCGGAAGGAATGTGTCCACAGCCTTTCTGAAATACTTGTCCCAGAAATCCCAGTCATGGAAGCCCGCATCCTCCTCGTAGGTCAGGTCCAGTCCTTCCTCAATAAAGAAATCTCTCAGCTTCCGGTTGTAAACAATAAGAGTATCGTCTGTGCCGCAGGCCATGTAGATCTTCGGGAGATTCACCTTTTCGCCGCTGCGGATTCTTTCGACAAGGTTCTTTACGATGACTCGCGGGTTTTTCTCTGTAAGCCGGGCCTCTTCAATGTCACCCATGACCAGCTCTTCATGCTGCAGGTTGTCGATAGGCTGCCCTGCAGGTGTCTCAAAGAAATGCACCGCGCCGGAAAGCGCTACGATATACCCGAAGGTATCATTGTATTTGAGACCGTTTCTCAGAGCGCCAAAGCCGCCCATGGAAAGTCCGCCGATAAAGGTGTCCTCCCGTTTCCTCGAGAGCGGAAACATCGCCCTTGTGAGATTTACCAGTTCTTCACCCACAAATCTTCCGTAGTCGTTATTGGGAATCAGGGAGTCCACATAGAAGGAATTGTCGCCGCTCGGCATAATCGCCGCAAAGCGCTGCGACCCGCATATTTCCTTCAGCCGCACGCTGGTCAGCCAGTCGTTGCAGTTGCCCCGAAGACCGTGCAGAAGGTAGATGGTCTTGTAAGGGCCTTCCAGAATTCCATCCTCCTGATCGGTCGGCAGGACCGCCCTGCAAGAGACCACTCTCTTAAGAACGTTAGAATACACCTCGAAGCTGATAACTGCCATAGTCTCTCCTTTCCATGTGCGCAGCGCCGGTCTGACGGTATAAAGCAGGGGAGACAGCAAACTGTCTCCCCCGTTATGATTCCGCAAAAAACGCCGCTGCTTAATAATTCGTCATTTCAATTTTATTCTGATACACGGCCATTGTCTCGTCAACCAGTTCCCGGTCATATCCGTCGCGAAGATAATTTTCCTTATCGAAGATATAGGTATACTCTCCGTCGCCCTTCCTGTACGGCTTCCATTCGCACGTCAGGTCATCGTTGTTCGGATCGCCGCTGTGAGCGAACGCAGCCCAGGAGCCCGCGATCTGATCGGAAAGCTTTGCGCAGTTCTCATCCTGCATGACAGGGCACATCTCATAGCTCTTGAAGACCAGCGGATGGTCCGCCGCGTGCCATGCCGGGACTCTTCCGTTGACCTTAAAATCATAGGAGAGCATGTAAGAATAAATCGGAGCGCCGCCGGCCTCTGACTTGCAGTCAAGGTACTCGATAGTTCCCTTCCTGAACAGTGTGTCAAAATAGAAATAATCCAGGTCGTCCTTTTCCGGATAGGCTTTCCTGAAAAGCTCCAGCAGCCTTTCCGTGTCCGCGCCGTACCTTGCGCGCAGCGTTTCCAGTTTCTCTTCCTGCGACATATCGGGATCCGGGTAAACATCGTTAAACCACGCCGTCTCTGCGATCGCGGTTCCCGCTATGATCGGAGTCTTTTTAAACAGGTCTGTCGGGCCCGCTGTGCGGGGATCGCCCATGTACCAGTCGTTTGCCGCCGGCGACCAGAAGGTCGAAACTCCGGCCGCAAGAAGTCCGGGCTCTACCTTGAGGAAGGTTTCTCTGAGCTTCTCATAGGGATACTTTTCCGGATCTTCGATATCAGAGATCGTCTCCTTCGTAAGACCCAGCTCCTTTACCACTGCGTCCGCAACCTTCAGGCCGTCCTCATAGGAAGCAACCGCAAGTGCAGAAGAGGTCACGCCGCTCTCAAGGATCGCCTTCTGATACAAGCCTTCCGTCGAGGGTGTCTGCATCAGGACCGTGCACTTCATACCGCCGCCGGACTGACCGAAGATGGTTACGTTGTCCGGGTCGCCGCCAAATTTCGCGATGTTTTCCTTAACCCATTTCAGCGCCGCGACAATATCCTCCATGCCGAGGTTGACACTGTTGTGATACTGCTCGCCGTATTCAGCAAGGTTGAAATAACCGAGAATGTTCAGTCTGTGGTTGAGGGAAACAAGGACCACGTCCTCATCCTTTACGAGATTCTCGGGCTCATAGGTGAGGTGCTCAATGGACGAGCCGTTGGCGAATGCGCCGCCGTGGATAAAGACCATGACAGGCTTTTTCACATCGTTGTTGATGTTCTGCGTGAACACGTTCAGGTTCAGGCAGTCCTCGTCCTGCGGCCAGTAACGGAACTCCAGCATGATCATCATGCGCTCTTTGCTTGTATTGTGAATTGTAGGGCAGGTATAGCCGTAGCAGAGGCAGTCCTTTACGCCATCCCATGCATCCATGGGCTCCGGGGAATGGAATCTTTTCGCCTTCGCGTACGGAATGCCGCGGAACTTGTACAGCCCCTTCTCATAAAAGCCGCGCAGTTTTCCTCTCTTGCTCTCAACGATCGGTCCGTGCAGGTCACAGTAAAAATCAGTAGTATGCATCTGTTTCTCCTTTCCTTGCGCCTTCATCTTATGCGGCGTTCACGGTGTTACTCAAGTCCTCTCTGCTTTGCCACATCCAGTGTGAAGGACAGAAATGCTTCCTTGTCCTCCTTCAGAAGGAAGCCCTGTCCCACGAGCCTGTCATACTCGCAGGAGAGAAGCTCACAGTAGTTCTCAAGGCTGCCGTACAGTTCCTTCAAAAGCGCTGCCGAGAACGGATAAGCAGTTCCGAAGGTCGAGCTGACCTCCCCATTCTCATTAATGTTGTAATTCTGGTACCTCGCCGTCGGGTAAACAACGGAAGGAACCCGGATTCCGCCGCGGGGATTGCCGAAGGCATCCTTTAACGGCGTTACTCTCGTGCCGCCGACAGTATTCGACGGCTTGTCACTGATATACGTTTCCGCTTTCGGGGCGTGCGGAGCGGGGATCCCCTCGCGGACCCACAACTCAAGCGCCTTCAGCGCCGCACAGAAGACCGGATCATATAAAACCTCAAGCGGCTCGCCTGTCGCTCCCGTAAAGCGGTTGTTTTTCCTGCCCAGGGAATTCAGGAACATGGACAGATCCTCCTCGCCGTAATAATCAAGGAGTGTATATTTCGAGTCGTGGCTGGTTCCTGTCAGCTGCCAGGTCCTGAACTTGAAGCAAGGCTCGTCGAAATCTCCGTACCAGAAGGCGTCATAGGTCTCGCTGTCGGTATTGATGAACATGAACGGCTCGGGGACGCCGACTACGCCGCCGGTAATTCTGCCGTCATGGGCCATCGGGAATGCCTGCGCATTATTGATCGGAGCAAGGCTCGTAAAGCCGCCGGCGCTGAAATATCCGTCGAACAGCGGGCCGCCTTCACAGTTCTCCGGGCGATAGGAAAACGTCGCGTGCATGCGATTGATATAGCTTGTGGACTGTGACCAGCCCAGAAGATAGAGCCAGCACTTTCCGTATTCCTTAATGGGATTCAGCTCATCCTGCGTACGCAGAAGCTTTGCCAGCTCAACCAGCATGTCCCAGAACAGGCCCAGTTCGTACTGCGGCAGATATTTAATCAGTCCGCCCGCATTCTTTACCGCATCCGGGATTTCTCTGTCCGGCATCGGGTTGTCCCAGTTGATATCAGCGTATCTCTCTGGATCATAAAGCTTTAAGGAGTCAACGACGTGGCCTTTGCTGGAGATGCCGATATAAATATCGCCGTTCCTGGTAATATAAGGCCAGTTGGAAATCCACATGCGGTCGATGTCCATGTTGGCGGTCGAATTTACGATCTCGATGCAGACATTGCCGCTGAATTTCGATACATCGGCAGGCCTGCGGATCATAAGTCTCGTGCAGTAGGGTGCGCCGTCGAAGATCTTCACCGCCTGGTGACGCTCATCCTCATCATAGACGTTTGCCGTTCCATACATGAAATATTCGTCTTCGACATAGCCGAGCTTGTCAAAATCGCACCG
>CADBPC010000076.1 GCA_902796425.1 uncultured Lachnospiraceae bacterium | reverse complement strand
TTCGGTCCCGCGTAATAGTCTCCGAGAGGCTCACTGCTGTAGCTGCCGAGGAATATGGCGCCGGCATTCCGGACTTTCGTCATGACTTCAAACGGATCCCTGGTGACAATTTCCACATGCTCGGATGCGATTGCATTTGCCGCGTCGAGCAGGCGGTCCATATCCGGGGAAACAAAAATGCAGCCGTAATTGTCGAGCGACTCGGTAATGATCTGCGCCCTGGAGAGTTCCTTTAAGAAGCCGTCAATCTCTTCCGATACCTTCTGTGCAAGCTGCATGTCGGTCGTAAGAAGAATCGCGCTTGCCAGAGGATCGTGCTCTGCCTGTGAGAGCAGGTCTGCCGCAACATAACGGGGGTTGGCGGTTTCGTCCGCAATGACAAGAATCTCGGAAGGGCCTGCAACGGAATCAATGCCCGTGATGCCAAAGCATGCCTTCTTTGCGAGGGCGACATAGATGTTGCCGGGTCCCGTGATCTTGTCAGCCTTCGGAATTGTATCGGTTCCGTAAGCCATCGCGGCAATCGCCTGGGCTCCGCCGACCTTGTAAATCTCGTCCGCTCCGGCGATATCAGCCGCAACAAGACTCCCCGCAGGTGCCTTTCCGTCCGCACCGGGGGGCGTGCACATAATGATCTTTTCCACGCCGGCGACCTTTGCCGGCACAATATTCATCAGCACGCTGGAGGGGTAAACGGCGCGTCCGCCGGGGACATAGCAGCCGGATACGGAAATAGGCGTTACCTTCTGGCCGAGGATGCTCCCGTCCTCTTTTGTGCTGATCCAGCTGTTCACCTTCTGCTTTTCGTGATAGGCGGCAATGTTGGCCGCCGCGCGGCGGATAACGGAGACAAGCTCCGGATCCAGTTCCGCGTAGGCTTCGTCGATCTCCTGCCTTGTAACCTTCAGCGTCTCCGGCGTCAGGTCGCATTTGTCAAACTTCTTTTCGTATTCCAGGACGGCCTCGTCCCCGCGCGTTTTGACGGCCTCAATGATCGCATCGACCGTCTCCTGCTGCCCGGTATAGCTCGCGGGATTGCGGGAGGAAAGGAGGTCCAGGAGTTCTTTCTGCGACTGCTCCGTAAGCTCAACAATTCTCATAGTCCGTTACCTCTTATTCATTCAGGGTGTTCCTGACCCTGAGGATCAGGTCCCTGATACGCTGTGTCTTCATCTGCATGCTCACCTGGTTCACGATAAGACGCGCCGAGAGCGTGCAGACCTCCTCCAGCACATCAAGTCCGTTCTCACGGAGTGTGGAGCCCGTTTCGACAATATCGACAATTACGTCCGAGAGCTGCACAATCGGCCCCAGCTCGACAGATCCGTTCAGCTTGATGATGTCAACGGTCTGGTGCTTGCGGTTGTAAAAATAGTCTCTGGCAATGTTCGGGTATTTTGTGGCAACCCGTATCATTTCGTGGTGCCTTAAGAGCTCCTCCGCTTCCCTGGGTCCGCAGACACACATGCGGCACTTCCCGAAGCCGAGATCAAGGACTTCATAGGCGCGCCGGTTCTCCTCCATAATGATATCCGAGCCGACAACGCCGATGTCCGCTGCGCCGTATTCCACATAGGTCGGCACGTCCGGTCCCTTGGACAGGAAAAAGTTCAGTTTCTGGTCCTCGTTCCTGAAAATCAGTTTGCGGGAGTCTTCCTTCATCTCCTCGCAGCGAAAGCCTGCCTTTTCAAACAAAGACATCGTCTGTCCCGCAAGCCGTCCTTTTGTGAGTGCAATTGTCAGTTCCTGCATTCAGCCTGTACTCCGTTCTTTTATAGGTCCTATTCCGTGCCTTCGAAGGCCTTATCCGGCATCTTCGGCTTCTTCGGAAGCCTCAAGGGCAACCGCCTTGCCCTGACGGCGCATTTCCATCGCGCTTTCGAGCATCTGTGTATAATTTGATTTTGTATAATACAGCCTGGCCGGCTCCTGCGATGCGGGAATGGAAATCCGCTGCGCGCGCAGTGCTTCGAGAAGCATGTCAATCTGGATCATAAACCCGATTGCGGGCGTGTCCTTTCCGAAATGGGACAGCAGTCTGTCATATCTTCCGCCGCTGGCCGCCGCATCTCCGATGCCGTAGGTGTAGCCCTTGAAAATCACACCGGTATAGTACTGGTACTTTGAAAGAAGCGAAAGATCAAAGCTTACATAATCGACAGCGCCGTAGATTTCGAGAATCCTGCGGATATCAATCAGGCGCTGTATGGCGCCTGCCGCGCGGGCGTTCGGCGCCTGCTCAAGGACTGCCATTAATTCCTCGGGGCTGTTCACATAATCCGTGATCTTGAGGAACTGGTCCCTGTAGCTGCTGTCTGTCCCGATCTGTTCGAGAAGATCCGATGCGGCGTAATAGTTCTTTCCGGAAATATATTCCCTCAGTCTTTTCTCCGACTGCTCGTCAATACCCGCCGCGCTGCAGATTCCCTTAAAATACTCGACGTTGCCTACGGCAATCTGGAACTGTTCAAGACCGGAGGCCTTCAGGCAGCTGATCAGCAGCGCCAGGATTTCTGCATCCGCCTGGGCGCTGTCTTCGCCAATATATTCCGCCCCTGTCTGGGTAAACTCTTTGAGCTTCCCCTGAAGGCTGGAGGTATTGATGAAAGCGCTCCCCTCATAGCAGAAACGAAGCGGCTTTTTCTCCTCCATAAAGTACTTTGCCGCGCATCTTGCGACGGACGGTGTAAAGTCCGGACGAAGGACGAGCGTATTCCCGTCCTTGTCAAAAAACTTGTAAAGCTCCCTGGAGGGGGTTGTTCCTATCTCCTTTGAAAAGACATCGAAAAACTCAAAGGTAGGCGTGCGTATGTCTTCAAAGCCGAACAGGTGCATCTGCCGTGCAATTTCAGATGTTATTGTACGGTATTCGGCTATATCCTTTCCATAGTGGTCCCACAGTCCTTCCGGAGTGTGGAGAAGTTCCTGTGCGCGGGGATCCGTCATTGTTAAGCTCCGATATATAAATACTTTGTCACGGTGATGTGCTGCCATGGCAGTGGAATAAAAGCAATCGCAGTATATCCCTTTTCCGGCTCTATTGCAAGGCTTGCAGAGTCTGCGTTTACTGCCGCCCCGAGAGGTCAAGGTTGATCATTTCCAGATATGGAATCAGAAATCCGTGTTCCTTATTAATTATAAAGGTCTTATCCAGTTCGTCAAAGCGAAAGCTTTTGCGCCCGCCCCTCTCCATTCTCTCCCAGAAGGGATAGAAGTTTCTGAACGGAAGGTAATAGTAGATGTCGACCGATGTAAAATGAATAAGAAAGAAGGCGACGCCGTCCTGCTCCTCAAAACGCTTCATGAATTCAACCTGGTGCGGATGAATATTCTGGAGCGCAAAGGTCGTGCTCGCGGATTCCTTGGCGTCAAAGCATACAGGGATGCCCTGGACTGCACCGATGTAGTCCACCGTACTTTTCTGGTCAAAGTAGGCAAGGGTTATGTGCCGGTTCTCCTTGTCGATATTGATCGGCGTTATCGGCGTCGGGATTTTCTGTATCAGCGCAAGATTATGGTCTTTATACTGTTCGTTTGTCCTGTTGATCTCTTCCTCAAGAAGAGAGCCTCGCAGTCCTCTGGAATTCCAGGTAGCCATGTTACTGATACCTCATATGCAGTCCGGTCTTTAATACTGCGGAAAAATCCTCCGGCAGCGGGCTCTCGATGACTCTGCCGGAAAGACCTTCAAAAGCCGGCTCATCGTCAATGCGGGGGAACTCGACGCGGCAGCTGTGAAGGAGCTGTCTTCGTATGCCGGATCCCCTGCACAGCTTAAGAAACGCGGGATCAGAATACTTTGCATCTCCCGCGATCGGGTGGCCGGCCGCGGCAAAGTGCGCGCGCAGCTGATGGGTCCTGCCCGTTACCAGCTCCGCACCTGCAAGTACCAGGCCGTTTCCTGCGTTTTCAAGTATTTCGTAGACGGTTTTTGAATACACGGCGTTATCCCGCGGGCCTTCAAAGACACGGACCTTATTCTTTGACGGATCCTTTTCCAGATACCCCTCCAGTACACCCGACATTCCGGGCGTAAGGCCCGCCGGCATAAGGGAGGTATCTTCGCCGCTTCTTTTAAGAATCAGCATCCTGTAGTATTTTTTCAGCGTCCGGTCCTTCAGGGCCCTTCCTGCAGCCCGGCTTGCGGGCAGGGTCTTTGCAAGAAGCATGATGCCGGATGTGTTGCGGTCGAGCCGGTTGCAGACCGACGGCCGGTAATATGAAAATTCCGACGGGTCTGCCTGTCCGCTTCGCAGCAGGTATCCGATAAACCATTCATTTAAAGAGATATCGTCCGCCTCGCTTTTCTGTGCAAGAAGCCCTGCAGGCTTATCGGCAAGGAGAAAATGACGGTCCTCGTAAAGAATCCGGATGCCGCCGTATTTTCGTTCTGTCTCGCGGTATGCGTCAAGGCAGGGATCCTCTCCGGTCTCTTTTGCGGAGAGCTTCTCAAATGTCTCATCCGAGAAAAACAGGGCGACGGTGTCTCCCGCGGCAATATGCTCGCTCCCGTCCGCCTTCCTGCCGTTGAGTACGATATTCTTTTTCCTCAGCATCCTGTACAGAAAAGAGGTTCCCGCGGCGGGAAGCTTTCTTCGAAGATACTTGTCGAGGCGCTGTCCGCCCTCATCGGCGGTTACGGTGATCTCTTTCATTCTTTTTCATGAAAGAAGGGGATCGCACTGCGGTCCCCCTTTCTTCAATAATCTGCTTATGAATTCAATGCTCCCCGGAGCCTTAAGCTTCCGGCTGATCCTGCGGCTGCACGGGCTGCTGCTGGGTCTGGCGCTGGATCTGAAGGGCATTTCTGTCCGTGCGTACCGTCTGCAGCGCGCTGCTCAGGACGCTCAGCTGGTTGTTGAACATCGTGTTCGCGTTCTGTACGATGCTCTGCCAGGATCCCTGGGACTCGGAAACGGAGCTCTGGAGAATGCTCTCGAGATGTCCCAGCACATCATCCAGATATGCCTGCGCGCGCTCGTTGTAGTCTGTGACCTGCTCCGATGCACTGCTGAGGATATCGTTGGCCTGCGCCTGCGCCGACATGACAATGTCGTTTGCCCTGGCCTGCGCGTTCTGTACAATCTCATTCGCCTGAAGGCTAGCCCGCTGCTCCGTGTCCGCTGCCTGCTGGTTCGCGGCCTGGATCATCTGCTGGGCCTGGTCATAGGCCTGTTTCATGACCTCTTCTTCATTGATCTGGCGGTTCATCTGCTCGGCAGCCTTCTGCACAATGGCAGCTGCCTTTTCCCTCGCCTCGGCATAGATCTCATCCTTGCGCTCTAGAACCTGCTGGTAGCGCTCAACCTCGTCGGGAATTACATCGCGGAGCTCCTCGATGAGAATATCGATTCTTTCCCGGTTGACCATAATATAATCCTTGGAAAGAGGCTTATATTTGCAATTCTCCAGGAAATCTTCCAACTCGTCAATTTTGCTTTCGATTCTATTGGTGCTCATATGCGTATTTCTCCTCAACAAGCTTTCGGATATGATCCGGGACGCACTCTGAAATATCACCGCCGAATGTGGCAATCTCCTTGACAGCGGATGAACTCAGATAAGAGTACTCATGACTGGTTGCCAGAAAAACCGTGTCGAGGCTTCCGTGTGAAAGCTGCTTGTTCGTCTGCGCTATCTGGAGTTCATATTCAAAATCCGTAACTGCCCTGAGGCCTCTGATCGATACGTGGGCGCCTGTGCGCGCTGCATAGTCGATCAGGAGTCCGGAAAAGGAGTCTACCCGGACGTTCGGCATATCAGAAGTCACATCCTGTAACATTTTAACACGTTCATCTGCTGAAAACAACGGAGTCTTGGCCTTGTTATCAAGGACACAGACCGTAATTTCATCGAACATTTTTGCCGCTCTTTTTATGACATCCAGATGTCCGTATGTCACGGGATCAAAGCTCCCGGGATAGATTGCTCTTATCATTTTACTGCCCTCTTCTGCTGATAAACAAATGCCGCTGGGAGTGATAGTTTTTCTCTCTTACAACGCAAAAACCGAGTGTTTCTATAAAGGACATGTCCGTATCCAGGCCGGTCTCGGCGATAATGACCGTGTCCTCGTCGACCGCAGGATGGGATGCGAGCTGTGAAAGCACAGCGGCAATGACATCCGATTCGTAAGGGGGATCCAGATATATGATATCATAATGCTTCTCATGAATATGAAGAAGCGCGTTCTGGACATCCATTTTAAGAAGGACGCCGCGGTCATCAAGGTGAGTGCGTCGGAGATTGTCCTGGATGCATTTGCATGCTTCCTTGTCGTTTTCCGCAAAATATGCCTTTGCGGCTCCCCTTGAAAGAGCCTCGATTCCGATTGAGCCGCTTCCCGCGCAAAGATCAAGGAATACGGATCCCGGAACGTCGAACTGGATAATGTTAAACAGCGTCTCCTTGATAATATCCTGTGTGGGTCTTGTTTTCTCACCCTTCGGGCTGCTCAGCTGCATGCGTCGCGCGCTCCCGGCAATAACCCTCATATTTCCCCCGATTCCCGGTTCGTAATGACCGTTGTTATTTTTTGGATCCCTTTCCGTCTCTTGCGGCGAGTTTAAGCCGCCCGAGATCGATTTCCCTGTCGTGGAATGAAATGACATTTGTCTGTGCGGCGTCGATCAGGTAAACAGCCTCGACTTCATCGTCTTTGGAAAGACGGATGCCGCGGACGCCGATCGCCGCCTTCTTCTTCATCGGAACATCCTCGGAAGGGAAACGGATAAAGTAGCCGTTCTTTGTGGCAAGAGCGATGCTCCCCTGGCCGGTCAGCGCCTGTACCGAAACAAGAAGGTCTCCCTCCGAAAGCGTGGTTGCCGCCACGGTCTTTCTGGTTACGTCGAACTCGCCGCCGTCAACCAGCTTTATCATGCCGTTCTTTGTGCAGAACAGGATTCTGTACAGGTTGAGCGAGCTCTGGCTTGTAACGTAGATGACGCTTTCCTTCGTTGTATCGAACCCGCTGATATTGTCGATCGGCTTGCCCTTATCCTTCGGCTTTGCCATCGGAAGGTCGCTGACCTTCACCGTGTAAAGATTGCCTGTGTCCGTAAAGATACAGACCCTGCCGGTATTCTTGCAGGTAAAGACAAAACGGTTGTCCGCATCGACGCTCTCTTTGTTGCGCTCATAGGCAGCCATCTCGATTGTCTTTGCATAGCCGAAGCGATCCATAAGGAAGGTGACATCGATCTCGTCGACAGGCTTTTCGATGACGACCGCCTCCTCCTGCTGGGTAATCAGCGTTCTTCTCGGCCTTGAAAATTCCTTTTTGTACCGGATAAGATCCGCGCGGATGACGCCCGCCATGCTGGAGCGCTGCTCGAGTATATCCTCATATTTGTAAATATTCGCGACTGTCTGTTCATGCTCTTTGATCAGCGTGTTCAGTTCCAGGCCGCTTAATTTGTACAGCTGCAGGTTCAGTATGGCATTCGCCTGGGCTTCCGTAAAATGAAGCTGCGACGCCATCACTGCGGAGTGCTTCTGCTTGAAGAGAATCCCGTCCGTTACGCCCTCGACAAGGCAGCGCTTTGCCATATTGCGGTCCCTGGAGCCGCGGACAATCTCGATGATCAGATCGATGACGTTGACGGCGCGGATCAGGCCTTCCTGGATTTCGCGCTTTTCCTGCTCTTTCTTAAGGAGCGTCGTGTACTTTCTTGTCGCGAGTTCAAACTGAAAGTCGATATTGGCCTGCAGAATGTCCTTAAGGCCCAGCGTCTCCGGCCTGCCGTTTCGGATTGCCAGCATGTTGACGCCGAACGTATCCTCCAGTCTCGTCTTTTTGAAAAGGAGGGATTTGAAATGCTCTACATCCGCGTCCTTTTTAAGTTCGATGACGATCCGGATGCCTTCCTTTGACGACTGGTTTGAGATATCCACAATGTCGGAGGTCAGCCTGCTCTCCGAAAGCGCGGCGACATCGGTCAGGAATTTCGCGATTCCCGAGCCGATCATTGTATACGGGATCTGTGTGACGACCAGGTTGATGTGGCCGGATTTGCCCTTTTCCGTCTCCACAAGGCCGCGGATACGGATCCTGCCCTGTCCTGTCTCATAAATGCTCTCCAGGTCATTCTGGTTCGTAATGACGGCGCCCGTGGGAAAGTCCGGGCCCGGGAGGTAGCGCATGAGTTCCCTTGTCGTAAGGTCGGGGTCATCCAGGAGCGCGATCTGCGCGTCGATGACCTCTCCGGGATTATGCGTGGGCGTCGACGTCGCCATGCCTACGGCGATGCCCTCCGATCCGTTGATCAGGAAATGAGGGATTCTTGCGGGAAGGACGGACGGCTCGGTCTCTGTCTCGTCAAAGTTCGGGACAAAATCGACGATGTCCTTGTCCAGATCCGCAAGCAGTGTGTCCTCGGTGATTTTCTCAAGGCGGGCCTCGGTGTAACGCATCGCAGCCGCGCCGTCACCTTCGATATTGCCGAAGTTTCCGTGTCCGTCCACAAGCGGCAGGGCCTTTTTGAAATCCTGCGCCATGACCACAAGTGAATCATAGATTGAGCTGTCGCCGTGCGGATGGTATTTACCCATGGTATCGCCGACGATACGGGCGCTTTTCCGGTAAGGTCTGTCCGAGCGGATGCCCAGCTCGTTCATGTCGTACAGGACTCTTCTCTGGACAGGCTTTAAGCCGTCACGGACATCCGGAAGCGCACGCGCGATAATAACGCTCATCGCATAGTCGATATAAGACTTCTGCATGAGCTCGGAGTATTCCGTCTTTATAATCATCTCTTCTGCCTGTTCAGGCAGATTTTTCCTGCTGCGTGGCATTTTCCATCACCCTGTTGCTTTATATGTCAAGCTGCGCGTCTGTCGCATGCGCATGTATGAATTCACGGCGCGGCGGGACATCCGTCCCCATAAGGAGCCCCGTCATCTCGGAGGCCATCCTGCCGTCCTCAATCTGGACGAGCTTGAGCCTTCTTGTTGCAGGATCCAGCGTCGTCTCCCAGAGCTGGTCGGGATCCATTTCACCAAGGCCCTTATAACGCTGAAGCGTAAAGCTGCCCTTATGTGTCTTTCTGTATTTTGCCAGCGCGTAATCGTCGTAGAGGTACTCGCCCTGCTCGTCCTTTTTGGCAGGAACCACCTTGTAAAGCGGCGGCATCGCGACATAAACATGTCCCTCGTAGATGAGGTCCGGCATAAAGCGATAGAACAGGGTCAGAAGGAGCGTCGAAATGTGCGCTCCGTCGACATCGGCATCCGCCATAATGATGATCTTGTTGTAGCGGAGCTTTTCGATATCGAAATCCTGTCCGTAGCCCTCGGAAAAGCCGCAGCCGAAGGCATTGATCATCGTCTTGATCTCCGCGTTGGCAAGGACCTTGTCGATACTGGCCTTCTCCACGTTCAGGATCTTGCCTCGGATGGGGAGAATTGCCTGATACATTCTGTCACGCGCCATCTTGGCGGATCCGCCCGCGGAATCACCCTCGACGATAAAAATCTCGCAGCGGCTGGCGTCGCGGCTCTCGCAGTTTGCGAGCTTTCCGTTTGAATCAAAGGAAAACTTGGGCTTGGAGAGCATGTTGGTCTTTGCCTTCTGCTCGGATTTCCTGATTTTCGCCGCCCGCTCCGCACACTCGATGACGGATTTGAGGGTCTCCAGGTTCCTGTCAAAATAGCGGACGCACTCATCCTGCGTCACCTGGGCGACCGCCTTTGTCGCATCCTGGTTGTCGAGCTTGGTCTTTGTCTGTCCTTCGAAGCGGGGATCCGGATGCTTGATGGAGATAACGGCAGTCATACCGTTTCGGACATCGGCGCCGGTATAGTTGGAATCCTTGTCCTTCAGGCTTCCCAGCTCTCTTGCGTAGGTGTTGATGATATTGGTAAAAGCGCCTTTAAAGCCCGTCAGGTGTGTGCCGCCCTCGGAATTATAGATATTGTTGCAAAAGCCGAGAATCGTCTCTTTAAAGTCCCGGATATACTGGAAGGCTGCTTCGACCTCAATGCCTTCATATTTTCCCTTAAAGAAAATAACGTCGGTTACAGTCTCATCCGATTTGTTGAGCTCGCGCACAAATCCGGCGATGCCTTCAGGCTCATTGAATACAGCCTTTTCCTGGCAGCCTTCCCGCCTGTCCTCAAACTCAATGGTCAGCTTCGGGTTCAGATAGCAGGTCTCGTGAAGCCTGCTCTTGATATCATCCGACTTGAACCACGTCTTTTCAAAAATCGTATCGTCCGGGAGGAAGTTGATTTTAGTCCCGCTCCCCTTGGCTTTGCCGACAACGGGAAGAAGCCCGTTCGTCAGCTTCTGGACAGGTACGCCCTTCTCGTAACGGTCTTCATAGACACTGCCGCCTTTTTTCACCTGGACCGTCATCCGCGATGAGAGCGCGTTGACAACAGAGGAACCCACGCCGTGGAGTCCTCCGGATGTCGCATAGGCCTTGTTGTCGAATTTGCCTCCGGCATGAAGGGTCGTAAAAACGACGCGTTCCGCCGATACGCCTTTTTCGTGCATATCGATCGGAATACCGCGCCCGTCATCCTCCACCGTGCAGGAGCCGTCATTTTCAAGAGTTACGCGAATGGTACTGCAGAATCCTGCAAGATGCTCGTCAACCGAGTTATCGACGATCTCATAGATCAGATGGTTAAGGCCTCTTGTGGATGTAGAACCTATATACATTCCGGGTCTGGTGCGGACAGCCTCCAGACCCTCCAGCACTTTGATGCTCGAAGCATCGTAGTCTTGCTGTTTTGACATTGAATACCTCAGATTTTTTTGGAGCAGGCAATGGCCAGCGCTCCGGGACCGATATGACAGCAGACGGAAAGAGACAGCATGTCTTCCGCCACATTGAAATTCGGGAAAGCGTCGCGGACTTCCCTGCTCCAGACGGCAAATTCGTCGGGGCACTGTGCGTGAACCGCGTACAGCCAGCAGGTTTCCGAATCAAGACCGCCGTAAAGGCTCGTGATATCGCTCTTCATGGCGTTGATCATCGTAGTCTTGCCCTGGGCGGTAGTCCTTGCCTTCGAAAACGCGTCAAGCCTCTCGCCCTTGATCTGCAGCACAGGCTTGATGCGAAGAAGTGTACCGATCGCCGCTGCTGCCGGCGTAATCCTTCCGCCGCGCTTTAAGTAGGTCAGCGTGTCCAGCATGATATAGATGCTCGACTCGAACTTGACCTCTTCAAGCTTCTCTTTGATCTGCAGCGCATTCATTCCGCTCTCTGCAAGACGCAGCGCATCCAGCGCAGAAGCGCGCTGTGTGACAGAAATGCGCTGGTTGTTGATAACCTGCACGCGCCCGTCATATTCCGAAGATAACATCATGGCGCTCTGGCAGGATCCGGAAAGGCCGCTGCTCATGGGAATATGGACCACTTCATCATATTTTTCCAGAAGCTGGTCCCACACCTTCAGCACATCAACCGGAGAAGGCTGGGAGGTATGCACGGTCTGGCCGTCCGCCATCCGCTGGAAAAATTCTTCCCTCGTCAGATTGATGTCTTCATAAAAGGTCTCATCGCTGTCACCGAACATGAACGGCATGGGAATAACGGAAACGCCAAGATCCTTGGCCTGCATCTGTGTAATTCCGCTGTTGCTGTCGGTGACTACCGCTACTTTTGACATAATACGCCTCACTATTGCATATGCAATGGTTAAACAATGTGCCGGGGCTTTTGTTTTGGCAATGCCCCTCAACGTGAGTAATGATAAAATTAAATACTTCTAAAGTCAATGAGTTTAAGCCCGCCGGGGGCAAAGTCCGGGTCCGATTCGAGCTTTTGGTCGGCAAAGTCCGCCGCCTTCTTCAAAAGATCCGCATCGGTGTAAATATCCGCAAGGACAAAGCCCGGACCGCCGCTCTGCCGGATGCCGAAGATATCGCCCGGACCGCGAAGCCGCAGGTCCTCCTCCGCAATATGGAAGCCGTCGTTTGACTTCTCAAGGACGCCGAGACGCTCCGGCTTTTCACCGAGGCTCTCCGAGTAGAGGAAAATACAATAGGACTGCTCGCTTCCCCTTCCGACTCTTCCCCTCAGCTGATGGAGCTGCGAGAGTCCGAAACGCTCGGCATTCTCAATAAGGATGACGGTCGCGTTCGGGACGTTGATGCCGACTTCAATGACGGTAGTTGAAACAAGAATGTCTGTCTCGTGGGAGGAAAAGGCTTTCATGATCTTTTCCTTTTCGGCCGGTTTCATCTTACCGTTCAGTGCGGCGATCCGCACATCCGAAGGAACGGACGCGGCGAGCTTTTTCGTATAATCCGTCACATTCTCCATATCGGCCGACTCACTTTCCTCAATGGCCGGACAGATAATGTAGGCCTGCCTTCCCTTTGCAATCTCTCCCAGCATAAAGCGCAGGATCCTGCCGCGCTCCGATGCGGAAATGGTCAGATTCTTGATGGGAAGCCGGTTTTTGGGCATATCCGTCAGCTGCGAGACCTGGAGATCGCCGTAAAGAATGATGGCGAGTGTGCGCGGTATGGGGGTCGCGCTCATGACAAGAAGCGGGACCTTATGTCCCTTGTTTGCAAGGTCTTCCCGCTGCCGTACGCCGAACCGGTGCTGCTCGTCGGTAATCACAAGCCCGAGCGAGCAGTATTCCAGCTTTTCCTGGATAAGGGCGTGTGTGCCAATGATCACGTTCGCCGCGCCGGTGCGGATATCCTCATACGCCTTTTTCCTCGCGGAGCCCGTTACCGAGCCGGTCAGAAGGACCGGGCAAAGCGGCAGGTCATATTCCGCGATCATCTGTTCAAGGGACTCCATGTGCTGCTGCGCAAGGACTTCGGTGGGAACCATAAGGGCGCCCTGCCTCCCGCTGCAGGCGCACATAAGAAGAGACAGGAAAGCCAGGATTGTTTTCCCGGAGCCGACGTCTCCCTGAAGAAGCCTGTTCATGACGCGGGTCCCGGACAGGTCGCCTTTAATCTCCTCCCACGCCTTCTGCTGGGAATCGGTAAGCATGTACGGAAGCCTGCTTATCAGGCGGTCCGCGGCTTCGCATACCGGCATCGGAGCGTCATTCAAAAGCTCCTTCTGATTGCGCTTTTCCTGTTTTACGGCAATAAGGAAGGAGAAAAACTCATCGAATACAAGGCGGCTTCTGGCCTCCTGCAGCGCCTGCCTGCTCTCCGGAAAGTGAATGCCCCAAAGCGCCCCGCTGCGGCCGGTAAGCCCCAGTCTTTCTCTGTCTTTGTCGTCAAGATAATCATCCTGCTGAGGAAGACATTCCAGAGCCCTGCGGACGGCGGATGAAACCTGTGAGTTTTTTAGTCCATGGGTGAGGCTGTAGACAGGAAGCCATTTTCCCCGCACTTCCTCATACTGTGCGGGCGTATAGATTCTGGCCTGCTCGAGCTGAAGATTCCCGTTCCTGTAGCGGCGTACGATGCCCCGGAAGACATGGATGGAACCCGGACGGATGGTTCTGGAAAGGAACGGCATATTATAATACGTAAGCCGGATCCTTCCGGTTACGTCTGCCGCCTGGAAATTCGTAATCCTGTAGCCGCCCGCATGCACGGTGGACCCGTTCCCGATCACGGTAAGACTGAGCGCCGCCATCTGCCCCGGCGCCACATCCTCAACCGATACCGGATCCGCAAAGTACTCGTAGTCCCTCGGATAATAAGCAGCCAGATCCCCGACTGTGTGGAGATTTTTGGCTGCAAGGAGGGCTGCTGTCTTCTCGCCGATTCCCTTTATCTGTGTGACCGGGGTATCGGCAGTAATCTGATTGGATTCTTTTCTGGTTTTCTGCAACTTTCTGTCCAAAATATAACAGCCGCCCCTCTTTTCAGTACGGGCGGCTGTAGATAAGTCCTGACGGTTATTCTGCCGAGAGAAGGTAATAGTAGATCGGCTGTCCGCCGTCCTGAAGCTCGACTTCACAGCCGGGGAACGCCTCCGCGGCATGCTCTCTTAAGTGTTCCGCATCCTCCATGGAGGTATCCTGGCCGTAATAGATACTGATCAGCTCCGTTGTCGGCGTGACCATCTTTGTCAGTGCCTGGAATGCGGTTTCATTCATGTCCTCGCCGACACTCAGTATCCCGCTGTCGCCGATCGCCATCATATTGCCTTCGCGGATCTCGACATCATCGATTACCGTATCCCGCACGGCGTAGGTAATCTCGGCACTCGAAACCTTGCTGATTTCTTCTGTCATATTATCCCGGTTGGCCTGCGCGTCCTGGTCCGGCATGAAATTGATCACGGCCGTAATACCCTGCGGGACGTTCTTGGTCGGGATTACGATGATGTCCTTCTTTTCGGTCATATTCGCTGCCTGGTTGGATGCGAGTATGATATTTTTGTTGTTGGGAAGGACAAACACGGTATCCGCATTTACCTGGTCGACGGCATTTAAGATGTCCTCGGTCGACGGATTCATTGTCTGGCCGCCCGAGATGACGTAATCTACGCCGAGTCCCCGGAAAATATCCGCAATTCCGTCACCCGCAGCGACCGCGATGATGCCCATATCCTTGTGCGGGCTTTCCTTTGCGGCGTCCGCAGCAGGCGCTCCGGATGCATCCTGCGTCTGCGTTTCGGAGACATCGATATGTGCCTTCGGCAGCTCCTGGCCGGTAAAATGCATATTCTCAATCCGGATATTGCCGAGCTGTCCGTACATCATCGAACGCTGGAGGACCAGACCCGGATCATTTGTATAAAGATTGATGCGGACATCGGTGACCTCATTGAGGTAGACCAGATGATCGCCTATGCTCTCGAGGTATGAGCGGAAGTCCTTCTCCATCTTGGGAGTGAAGGTCTTGTCCAGCATGATGACATACTCGGTGTTGTAGCAGAACTTGAGGTCGGCGGCAGCCTTTGCCTTCATCTCCGCTACAGGGTCGTCTTCATGCCCCTCTTCCTCATGGGTGTCCAGGATGTCCTGTGCAAGGACTGTTTTGCCCTGAAAGCCCTCGTAGATTCCCTTCAAGACCTGAACCAGGCCCTGTCCGCCGGAATCAACCACTCCTGCCTGTTTCAGCACGGGCAGCATGTCGGGGGTACTGGCCAGGATGCTCTCGGCATACTGGATCACCTCGGGAATGAATGCCTCGAAATCTTCGACACCGTTATCGGCAAGCTCGCGCGATTTCAGCGCGGCGCCCCTTGCGACGGTGAGGATCGTTCCTTCCTTGGGCTTCATGACTGCCTTATAGGCTGTCTCAACTGCCTTGTCAAAGGCATCCGCCACCATGGGAACATCGATCTGGGAATGATCGCGGACGATCTTGCAGAAGCCTCGCAGAAGCTGGGAAAGAATTACGCCGGAGTTTCCTCTTGCGCCTCGCAGCGATCCGGATGAGATCGCCTTGCAGATCGCCTTCATATCCTCCGTCTGTCCGAGCCCGTCAACCTCGCGCACTGCGGAGACGACTGTCATCGTCATATTGGTTCCGGTATCGCCGTCCGGCACCGGAAATACATTCAGCTCATTAATCCACGCCTTGTTGGCCTGCAGATTCGCTGCTCCCGCGAGGAACATCTTCGTCAGAAGGGCAGCGTTAATCGAATTCGTACTCAAATCCATCCTCCTGCTCAGTCAATAACCTTCACGCCTTCGACGTAGATATTGATCTTTTCTATTTCGAGTCCGGTAAACTCTTCCACTTTGTATTTCACACTGTCAATCAGGTTATCGGCAACGGTAGGGATATTCACTCCGTATGAGACGATAACATGAAAATCAATGATCAGCTTGTTGTTCTGTGTGAGGGAAACATTGATTCCCTTTGTCATGGATTCCTTTTTCAGAAGGCTGAAAACACCGTCTCTGACGTTGATTCCGGCCATTCCGACAATGCCGAAGCATTCACTGGCTACGTTGCCTGCAAACTGCGCGATCACCTCATTGTCGATCGAAATATTACCCATATGTGTGTTCATCAGGGATGATTTCATACCGCGCTCCTTTCCGACCGTATTCCATGGTCTGTTTTATTGTATCATACCGGAAAGGGTATGTGATGATAAAAAAGGAGAAGTCTGCCGTTTAATTCAGACTTCCCCCCAATGATATCTATTCCAGCAGAAAGGCTTGAAGCTGCCGATCAGGCGTGTTCAACTTTTCCCGCGCGCAGGCACTTTGTGCAGACGTTCATTTTCCTGTTGCCGCCGTTCACCTTCACAGTGACTCTCTGAACATTGGAATTCCAGATTCTGTTGGATCTTCTATGTGAATGGCTGACATTGTTTCCGAAATGTGCGCCCTTGCCGCAGATTTCACACTTTGCCATGATAACACCTCCTAACGCTTATTTCTCGAAAAAACAACATTTGTATGTTAGCAGAACCGATTCAGAAATGCAAGCCATTTTTATTCATGGTTTTCATTTGTTTCATTCCTGCCGAAGGCCAGTTCTACCGCTTCCCCGTCGTCCATCATTTCCTTACCGTTTTTCGCCGCGATCACCTTGTCGATCGCTTCCGGAATCATGTCGACCAGGCGAGAGAAGGTGTTGGAATCCTTGATGTTGACCACCTTTGTGTTGCCGCCCTTGATGATCAGGACTGCCGATGGGGAAAGCTTTGCGGAAAAGCCGCCCATGCCGGAATCCTTCTGCGATTTCGCATTACTGACGCCGCCGCCGCATCCGATTGTGACATCATTGAGCGGAATGAGAATCGTATCACCTATTGTGATCGGCTCTCCCACGACTGTTTTTGATGAGAGGACACCGTCCGCGCCCTCCATAAGAGACCGGACGACACTCTGAAACTGATTATCCGCCATGTTTGTGTTCCTCGCTGAGGCAAAATCCGCGGATGCGGTTTTGCCGAATGCGGCGCCCGGTGCATCAGCACCGATGGCGCTGTTTGAAAGTTCTGCATCGGCAGGACTTTCAAACTATCCTCTGAATTTTTTCAGTTCTTTCCTTAACTTTGCAGTATCCCTGTCAAACAGTACCGTCAGTGCGGCGATGACCGCCATGAACAGGTACAGCCTTCCCGAGGCCTTCAGCGCCGCATTGAATCTGTAGATTTCAAATTCAGGCGTTATGCGCACATGCCCCTGCAGAACCGGATACATCATCCCGGCGGCTTCAAGGATCTTTGCCGTATCATAAGGATTACCGAGACCAAGGTCCGCGTCCGCCGACCACTTCTTCGGAAGCAGCATTTTCAGGACCTTCAAAACCTGCTTCAGGACGATGCTCCGTGCTCTTTCCAGTTCGGGATCCCTTATAAGCTCCAGAATGCGGAATACGCTTTCTGACTTTTTGGATGTTCTTTTCGGTCTTGCGGTGTTTCCTGCGTGCTCCGCAGCTTCGCTGTTTACAGCCGCAGCTTCATTGCTCCCGGCTGCAGCTTCGTTGCTCTCGAATCCAGCTTTGTTACTCCCGGATGCAGCTTTTTTGCTTTCGGCTGTGCTTTCCTTCTCCTGCCTGTCCCGGTCAAGCTCCCGCTGCGCTTCGTTGTCGGGCTTTTTCTCCTGACGGGCTCTTTTTCTCTCAAGGATTTTCCCGAGCCTTACGGGAATAAACAGGATGTATATTACGGGTCCTTCTTCGTCCGAAGGAACATCCAGCCTGCAGCGCACAATTCCGAACAGCCATGACATCTCGGCTCTGCAGGACGCCGCGTCTTTCAGCCTGGAAAAGTCGGGCTCTTCCCTGCTGCCCTCATCCTTTACGCCGGCCCTCAGCCGGTACCTTACAGGAACAAACAGGACAAGGATTAACAATACCAGAAGGATAATGGCAGCCCATCCCGCAAAAAGAAGAAGGAACCTCAATACTGCAATCAGGTAGTTCATAGTATTCCTTCGTCCTTAAGCCTGTCCGAGAGCCACGCCCTTGCGTTGGCCGTCCCTGTGCTGTCCCAGACATCCTGAATGATCTGACGGCATAATAAAAGAGCTTCCCAGCGCCCCTCGGCGATGCCGATGATCACCGGATCCGTCTCCTTATAGTAGCGCTGCTGTAAAAAGGCGCAGTGCATGACTTCAAACTGCGGACCGCTGTCAGGATCCCGCGGCGCAATCAATACGTACGCGGACAGGTTCCCCGCTCCGCGCTTTATGCGTCTTTTCAGCACAGACGGATGCCTTATATTGGGGCTCAGATATAAATGCTTTGAAAAACGCATGGGTTACCCTGTCTACTGACCGTTCTGCTGCTCGATTTCAAGAAACAGAGCGTCCTGCTCCGCCTGCTGCGAGGCTGTAAGGCCTCCGTCGCCGGGTGCGGGAGCATTGCTTTGCGATGTCCCTGTCGAAGAAGGAGCCGTCGTCGCAGCGGCCGGTGCCTGGGAGGCCGGTGCCTGGGAGGCCGGCGCAGTGGAGGCAGGCGTCTGGGAAGCTTCGCCTGCACTGTTTCCGGTATCCGTGCCGCCGGCAGGATTAGAAGTCTCCTGCTGGGAGCCGCTCTTATCCGTCAGGTTAAAGGCAGGCACGACTCCGTCAACAATATGTGTCTCGGGAATGCCGTCGCCGTCCATATCAACTGCCTCGGGAATACCGTCGCCGTTGACATCAATACCGTCCATAATACCGTCGCCGTTGGTATCAAGTGTCATCTCAACGACGTTCTCGGGACGCTCTTCCTCACCGAGTCCTTCGACGGTTCCGTCCTCGTTCAGCTGGGGATCCGCGATCGATACGGTTGATTCGATCGGCGTCCAGGTGGAATATTCGGACTCAATATCATCTTCACTTCCGGGAAGCCCGAAGAATACGTCCAGAATATATCTGGCGACCGGTACGGCGCTTCCGCCGCCGGTGCCCGCTCCTTCCATGACGACCGTCACACAGACCTGCGGTTCGTCCGATGCGGATTTTGACGCAAAGCCCGTAAACCAGGCATGGGAATTCCTGTCGCCCGTAATAAACTCCGCCGATCCCGTCTTTCCGCATGCGTAATAGGAACGCTCGGAGAGCTTTTCGGCCGTTCCCTCTTCTACGACGGCGCGCATCATCTGACGCATTTTGGAAGCGATTTCGGGACTGAAAAGCGTCTTGTACGCAGTTGGCGTGTTGGAGGAAAGGACCTTTCCGGTAACCGACTGCACACTGTCGACAAGATAAGGCTTGTGAGCGGTTCCGCCGTTTGCGATCGCCTCTGTCACCATATTCAGATGAAGCGGTGTCATCAGTGTCTGGCCCTGTCCGATCGCAAGCTGCAGGACCTCTTTTATCGGCGTTGAATCATCAAGCGTATAGGTACTGACCTCGCTTGGAAGATCAAACGGGAGCTTTTCGTTGAACATCAGCTGCGACAGTGTGTTGTTCCACGCAGCTCTGTCGAGATTCATTCCGAGTGTTACAAAGGATGCGTTGCACGACTTTGCAAAGGACTTTGTGAGATCCTCATGGCCGTGAACCGTCCACTGGTAGCAGTTGATGATTTCTCCCTCGATCGTCGTGTAGCCCTCACAGTCATAGCTGTAATTCTCGGCCTTATCCATGCCCTCGTTCATAAGAGCGATGGAGTCAAAGATCTTGAAGGTGGATCCGGGGGCATACAGTCCCTGGGAAGCGCGGTTTACGAAGGTTCCGGACGCCGAATCGGCCAGAAGGGCATCCCAGTCCGCTTCGATCGTGCCCGGGTCAAAATCCGGCTTTGAGACCATGGCAAGGATCCTGCCGGTTGATGGCTGGCTGACAATGACCGCGCCGTTATAGTGGCCAAGCGCCTTATATGCGGCTTCCTGGACCCGGGTATCCAGCGTCGTGTAGACATCGTTGCCCGGATACTTGATCCCGGCGGCGTCGTATCCGGACTTCTCGCTCAGCGTAATGTCCGTATGGACAAGGTCATAGTTATAGAGCTGCTCGAGTCCGCTCCCGCCCTTTGGAATGTAGCCTACGACATGCGCGAAAAGATTTCCGTACGGATAGATTCTTGTTGCCGTACCGTCACCGTTGTCGACGGATTCGGCGAGAATATTCCTTGTGCCGTTTGTTGCGTCCGCGGCATAGATTTTCCCGCGCAGATTCTTTGCAAGAAGAATCTCCTCACGCCCGTTATAGTCGTTGTCAAAGAGTTCCTGTTTGTATTTTGCGGCATAGAAACATACATACAGTATCATCGCCGCAAACATAACAGACAGAATAACCGAGGAAACCATGATTTCCTTGCGGACACGTTTCTTTTCTCTGATTCTTGCGGCCGCTTTTCTTGCGGCGCGCTCTTGTTCGGTTAAGGGTCTTTTTGCCATATTCACACCACTGCAGAGCAGACATCAGTCAAGATCTTCTGTGTCTTTTATCATCTGCATCTGCATCAGCTGCATCTCTTCGATTTTCTCGCCGCGCAGAATATACATTGTCTGAATCAACGTAAACAGCAGGAGCGTTGATAGTATGGAACTGCCGCCGTAGGATATCAGCGGAAGCGTAACGCCGGTAAGGGGGATGAATTTTGTCTCACCGCCGAGCGTAAGGAATGCCTGGAAGCCGAAGCACACTGCCGATCCGTAGGCCAGCAGCCTGTAGAAACGGTCGGCAAAGCGCATGGACAGAAGGAACATGTGGAAAACACAGTTCAGGCAAAGGAGAATAACGCACACGCCGATGATCAGTCCGAATTCCTCGCACAGAGCTGCGAAAATGAAGTCAGACTGCACAAACGGTATCTTCTCGGGAGTTCCCTGCCCCAGGCCTGAGCCGAAGGCGCCTCCCGCACTGATGGCAAACAGGGACTGCGTGATCTGCCAGCCGATCGTGTCCATATACTGCCAGGGATCAAGGAACGCGGCGACGCGCTCCTGAATATGGCTGAACTGCGTATAGCAGACAATGGCGCCGATCGCTCCCGCGCCGAAGCCGGCGGCAAGGAACCCCCATACGTCTGTCGACATATAGAGCATAAACAGGAAAATCACGAAAAATATCAGGCCGCTTCCGAGGTCGCGTGAGCCGATCAGGATCAGGACATGCGCGCCCGCAAAGACTCCTGCGACAAAAACGTCCGAGAGCGTCTTTACGTCCCGCAGCGTACTCGCAAGGAAAAGAATATACAGAATCTTTACGAATTCGGAGGGCTGGAAAGTCAGTCCGAAAATGGTGTACG
>CADBPC010000075.1 GCA_902796425.1 uncultured Lachnospiraceae bacterium | reverse complement strand
GTGTCTGTATCCTTCGGCGGCTTCATATACCAGATCAGCATAACGATCATCGCGACTGCGACGATAACTCCACACAGATATCCTGCAATTGTCATTGCCATAATTTCTTCCTTTCCCTGCCCTGCGCGCTTTAAGGCACAGCAAAATAAGCCGCGGCCCGGCTTAAGCGTACCGATGCATCATGGCATGGCAGCGCTGCACCGCGGCGCGCAGAGCGCACGACAACCGGCGGCACTAAGTGCCGCAGTTTCATTTACGATTTAGTTGCCTTAATGATTCCCGGATACTGTCAGATACAGTTCCGGATGCTGTCAGGAAAGTGGCGGAAACCGCCCGAAATGAACTGGTAAGAGTGTATCGTCGCTGCCGCTTCGGCTTGGCGACGCAATAAAACGGATTCTGGAAAACAGATTGATCCGCTGCTCAGCATGCTGCGCGGGAAGTGCAATTCTCTCGAAGGTTACCCGGATCAGTTTCTGTACAGTGCGGGTAAGGACCTCCTCTGCCCGGGCAATGCGGACCGGGGCGGCAACAGGACGGAAAATCTCTGCGCTGTCCCGAAGGGTAAAGGCAGCCGTATGTGTCTGGAGCGGTGCAGGAAGCTGTGCCTCAAAAGCCAGTGCTCTCTGGTCACTGTAGCCAAGACACGTATCTGCTGTCTGCGAACGAAATGCCCCGTAGGAGCACAGCAGCAACATAACAGACAGCAGGTATATCAATACCCGCTGCCTGCTGTTTTTCATATATCTTCTGCTGTCAATCGTTACTGTCTGCAATTTGGTATGTTACTCTTTTTCGGCCTGTGCCGAAGACAGTTCTCACCCGAGTAAATCACCGAAACTGTCCCCGTGACTCCAAATGAATTTCAATTACTTAACTGTTACGGAAGTGATGTGCGGGTTGACGCCCTCATACCAGTAAAGGAAGCCCTCCAGATCTACGGTCTGGCCGATCTCGAGTTCCTTGACAGCGGCATATACGTCTGTGGTGTTGTCGCACAGATAGGACTCAACCGTGAAGGTATAGGTCTGGCCGTCCTTGGAGACGTTGAAATACAGATCGCTGCCGTCTTCGCCGGAGCCGTCCCAGTTGTAAAGGAATGCAACATCGTTGCCTGCGTCATCCTGGCCTGCTGCCTCGACAGTCATATCCTTGAAGCTTACCAGCTGGTTCTGATGGTCGATCAGTTCGTCTTTTCCAAGAAGGTCTGTGACATCAACGGGCTCGGCAATCCAGTTGCCCTCCTCGATTTCGAAGGTAGCGTCGATGATCTCGACTTCACCGGACCATTCTGCCTTATAACCGGAAACCTTGATCTTCTGGCCGGGAACAAGCAGCTCGTACTGATCCTCGGGGCATGCCATGTTGTACAGGAAATACGCACCGTTCTCGTCCTGCGTATAAACTGTCGCCTGATCTTCCCACCAGGACTGCTTTGCCTGGACATAGGTCTCGATCGTGACGGGAGTATCGAGCTCTGCAGCCACATACTCCTCATAGGACATAACGCCGTCATCCGCAGCGTCCTCGCCTGCCTCATCAACTGCTTCTTCGACAGCTTCGGCAGCTTCCTCTACCGCTTCCTCAGCCTCTGCAGCAACTTCTTCTACTGCTTCCTCAGCCGTCTCTGCGACTTCCTCTGCAGCCTCTTCCACCGCTTCCTGTGCTGCAGGCGCAGCAGCGGGTGCAGCCGGCGTGGTTCCTGCGCATCCTGCAAGAGACAGCATCATCGCGCCTGTCAGTGTCATTGCAACTAATTTCTTCATAATTTTTCTCCCATGAATAAAAGGTTAACGCTTCACCAGCACTGCCGGTTTGTCATTCATGCATAGTATACTCGCTTTACTGCACAAAATACAATAAATCTGAGTGAACTATTCTATGACTGCATGCTCTTTAACCTGGAGCGCAGGTAGAAAATGCCGATCAGGACCCAGGCCGCGGCAAGCGTGATAAGAAGAGCTTTCGAGCCTGCGGGCATCGGGCCGAGCGCCTTTTTGCCTCCTCCCGCTCCGCCGCCGGCGATGCTGTCCAGCCGGTACAGCGCCTTTACATCGTTTTCGAGCTTTGTCATATAAGCCTCATCGACCGTCTCCTTCCGGCGCACGGATTTTGTCACATTCTCGATCAGCTGCCCCGCAGCGTCGCGAAGGGAAGTCGAGCCGTTGAACACCGGCGTTACGAACGTGTTCCCGACATTGTCCAGAAGGAGGTTTGAAGCCGCGATCTTGATGTCATAGTAGTCGCTGTTGTCCTCTCCCGCCCTTGACAGGTAATCCTGATACTCCGCGCTCTGCCTTGCCTTTGAGGTGACGGGAACGTACCCTTCCGTCCGCGCATAGGCGATCTGTACGTCGTTGCTCAGAAGATACTGCGTAAACAGCCATGATGCCAGGACCTCCTGCGGGTCCTCCTTGTTGAACACGCAGATGCTGGGCCCCTGGGAGATCATTTTGGGATTGGACGGGTCAAACTGCGGGACGGTCATGACCGCCGTCTCAAATTCCACAAATTTGTCCGCGCTGATATCCGAAAGCGGTGCATGGGATCCCATCCAGGTCGCGCCCGCGGTGGAGTCCACGGCAAAGATGCACTGCCCCGCGTCCAGGAAGTTTGCGGGATATCCCGAAATCTTGAAGGTCGAAAAGCCGCCCGCCTTCGTGTGCGCGGCGATATCGTAAAGGATCTCCTTCGTCGTGTCGTTGAAGAGAAGGATATTGCCTGCATCGTCGGAATATCCCGCGTCCTTCTGCTTCAGCATCTGGATCATCATGTTGTCCGTCGACTTATAGATGAACGGAATCATGACCTTCTGGCCGTTGACTTCGAAGATACCGTCGGCATTTTTCTTCGCCGCGGCGTCGGCCACCTCGAAGACAAAATCCCAGGTGAGCACATCGGGAAGCGTGTAGCCCAGCTTCTCAACATACGTCTTGTTTACATAGCAGGCTTCCGTGGAGCGCATGTAGGGAACCGCATAATAATGCCCTCCGATCATGCACTCATTTAAGAACTGCGGGATAATCTCCTGCTTTGTCGGTCCGTCAAAGGAAAGCCCGCTCCCGCCGAAGCCGTAATTTGCGTCGTCAAAAAGCGCGTCCAGCTCGGTCACGACATTCTCGCCCGTCATATAGGTGGCGATATGGTCCGGATAGGTAATGCACACATTCGGGGTCGTATTGGTCGAAATATTCGTGATGACGTCGTTGTAAATCTTGCCGTAATCCGTATACAGCCGCATATTCACTGTAATATTCGGATACAGCGCCTCAAAATCGGTGATCGCCTTCTCGTAGATCCTTGTCTGGGTCTTGTTGGTGTCGTTCTTTGCCCAGAAGGTGATCTCATAGTTTTTGGAGGTATCGAAGCTCTCCGGCACCGTAAAGCCCGCCCTCTCCCGGGATCCGTGGCAGGCACAGAGAGGGAGCGACAGCGCCCCCGCAAGAAGAAGAGCCGCCGCGCGGCGAAGGCGCCCAGACGCGGTACTCCACGGAGCTGTTTTCATTTTTTCCTTCATCGATCTCATAATCGGTCTCGTAATCGGTCTCATCTCTGTCACCTTAACCCTTGGTCCCGCCGCGTGAGACGCCGGCCATAATCTTTTTGTGGAAGATCAGAAACAGAACAATCAGCGGCACGGATATGACAACAACCGCCGCCATCATCGCGGGAATATTTTCCCTTCCGAAGCCGTTTTCACGGATTTCCTGAATGCCGTTTGAAACAAGGAAATAGGCCGAATCGTCTGTGATCAGCCGAGGCCACACGTAGGAATTCCAGCACTCAATGACCTTAAGAATCGTGATCGTAACAATCGTCGGCTGGCAGATGGGGAGCATGACCTTAAGAAGGTATTTGAGATCCGAAGTCCCGTCCACCTTTGCCGCCTTATAGAGCTCCTCGGGGATCTGCTCGAAGTTCTCCTTCAGGAGGTAAATATAAAAGACGCTGGTTACGGACGGGAGAATCAGGCCGGCAAAGGTATTGCGCAGCCCAAGGTTCGTGATGGTCACGAAATTCGTGATGATGACCAGCTCGTTCGGGATCATCATCAGGGACAGGAACAGCGTAAAGAGAAGGTCCTTCCCCTTGAAGTCGAGTCTTGCAAAGGCATAGGCCGCGAGCACGATGACCACCAGCATCATTGCCGTCGTAAGGACCGTGAAGATCACGGTATTGAGGAAATACCGTGCCAGCGGAACCGCCGTAAAGGCGTCGATATAATTCTGCGCGGTGGGCGATGTCGTAAAGAGCTTCGGCACGTATTCCGAGTTATAGGAGCTGTAGCTCTTTACCGAGGTCAGAATCATCCAGTAAAAGGGGAAAATAACGATCACTGCCCACAAAACCAGCAGCGCGTACGTAATTCCCGTCGTCACTTTCTTTCTGGTTTTCGCTTTCTTTTCGATCACCTGATAGTCTTGTAAATCAGCCATTTGCTTCCTCCTGTGCTCTGCACAGAATTCATAGTTCCTATCCTGCTTCCGGCACGTCCGGTATCTGCCGGGAGTCCTTTCTCAGGATACTCCTGCCGTCACGCCCGCCTTTTGCTGCACCAGCAGATTGATGCAGGTAATTGTCAGGACGATGGCAAACAGAATGAGCGCCGCAGCCGCGGCAAATGAAGGATATCCGCCGCTGTCGCCGTACAGCATGTCATAGACATAGCCGACGATGGTATTCATGCCGGCCGCGTTCAGGTCCGTTCCGAAGATGGCGACCTCGTCGCTGTAGGCTTTGAATGCGCCGATAAATCCCGTGATCACAAGGTAGAAAATCATGGGGGAAATCATGGGGAGCGTTATCTTATAGAAGATACGGAACGCCGGAGTCCCGTCCACCTTCGCCGCCTTGTACAGGTTCTGGTCGACCGAAGCCAGCGCGCTGGTCAGGATCAGGATCTTGAACGGCATGACCACCCAGACGGTGTAGAAGCACATGACGAACATCTTTGCCCAGTACGGGCCCTCGATGAAGTCCACGCCGGCGCCGCCGAACGCGTGGATGATCAGGTTGATGAAGCCGTCCGTGTACGGCGTTTTCTTGAACAGGATCATGAAAACAAGTCCGACCGCAAGTGTGTTGGTGACATAGGGAAGGAAAAACACGGTCTGGAAGAGGTCACGGAGCTTCTGGACTGAGCTGAGCATAACGGAAATCAGAAGCGCGATCCCCGTGGAAACGGGCACCGTAATAATAACCAGGATGAAAGTATTTTTTAATGCCTGCAGGAAATAGGGGTCCCGCAGCACATAGGAGTAATTGTACCTGCCGACGCCGAAATAAGACTGCGAGGCAAAGTTATATCCCTCCTCGACGGAATAGATCATGACGTCGAAAAGAGGATATACCATGAATACGCCAAGAAACAAAATGGCGGGAAGAAGGTAGAGCCAGCTCTTTAGAGATTGTTTGTTCATTCCTGAAGTTCTCCTGCTGATCTTATTGTCTTTTCCTGCTGCGCCGCATCAGCTGCGGCAGCTTAGCTGAGCATCGGCTGCGGCAGCAGCTGTGAAAGCAGCTGTGAAAGCAGCTGTGAAAGCTTTGCTTATCTTCCGAGCACCGCTCCTGTGGAGGGATCAAAGAGGATTGTCTTGGACGGCCGGACCTGGAAGCGCACGGTATCCGATGAAGGATCGATGACGCTGTCCGAGCTGACAATCGTGCGGATCTGGACGCCTTCCATTGCGGGGTGCTTTGCTACAATACTCGTATCGCGCCCCATGACCTCGACGCCGATCTGGCCGCACACGAGCGGACCGTCCGCGTCCGGGACAAATCCTTCGGGCCTGATTCCGACCGTGACCGGCCTGTCCGCGATGCCCTTTACCTCCATCACGCGGTTCTCGCCGATGTACAGCGCGCCGCCCTTAACCTGTCCCTTAAAGACATTGATCGGCGGCGTTCCGAGGAATTTCGCGACAAAGAGATTTGCGGGATTGTCGTAGACCTCCTGCGGCTTTGCGATCTGCTGCACGACGCCTGCCTCCATGACGACGATCTGGTCGGAGATACTCATCGCTTCTTCCTGGTCGTGTGTTACGAACACCGTCGTAATTCCGGTTTCTCTCTGGATCCTGCGGATCTCCTCTCTTGTCTGGAGACGGAGTCTCGCGTCCAGGTTGGAAAGGGGCTCATCCAGAAGAAGTACTCGCGGGCGCTTTACCAGGGCGCGGGCGATTGCGACGCGCTGCTGCTGGCCGCCGGACATCTCACTCGGCTTTCTGTCGAGAAGCCGCTCGATCTGGACAAGCTTTGCCGCCTCCTCGGCCTTTGCGATCATCTCTTCTTTGGTGAGCTTTGCCTCACCCTTCAGATTCTCGAGGGGGAACATGATATTCTGGCGTGCCGTCAGATGCGGATAGAGCGCATAGCTCTGGAAGACCATGCCGACGCCCCTGTTTTCCGGGGGAAGATCTGTCACATCGTCATCACCGAAATAAATCCTGCCCTCGGTCGGCTTTTCCAGTCCGCAGATCATATTCAGCGTCGTGCTCTTTCCGCAGCCCGAAGGGCCAAGGAGCCCGATCAGCTTCCCGTCGGGGATCTCGAAGCAGAAGTTATTGACCGCTACGACCTCTTCCTTGATCTTCTTGTTGCGGTTCGGGTAAAGCTTTGTCAGATTCTCCAGTACGATTTTCATACTATTCTCTCCATGTGCTCAGAACTGAGTGTCCCAGACCAGCCTTATGAGTCAGAGGGTCTGACCCCAATGTCTCATAATCAGTTGAACGTAATGTTGCCCCACACGTCGCTCGGTATCAGTGTGATGTAGGTCTTACCCGTATTCATGGTGATCTCTTCACCGGCCTCGTTATAGTATCTGGTAAGGCCCGTCTCCTGCTCCTTGGTCCAGGTGATGCGCTGGCAGCGGCCGTTTGTGATATAGTAGCCGGGCTTTCCGCTCTGGATGCAGTTGTAGATCATGTAGCCGTTCTGGTCATAGACGGAAATGTCGCACTGCTGGATCAGGACGTTCTCGAAGCTCAGGACTCTGCTGTCGGCGCCGTCCTGGTGGATGGAGCCGTATTCATAGTAGTCGTAGGTACCCGTCAGTTCGTTGTAAACGAGTCTCGGATTGTTGTGCGGGTGCGGCAGCGCTACATTCGTCGCCGCCGTACTGCCGTCGGCTCCCTCGCTGTCCATGTTGTATTCCTGGCCGTACTCAACAAAGTTGAAATGGGTCGTGTCGTCGGGGCGGTAGCCGTTATAATTCCTGGAAACGCCTGTATTGTTAAAGTTCCGGTCAAGGTCGCCGGTGCAGACATATTCCGTAAACTCGGTCGCTTTGCCGTTGTTTACACGGGAGAAGGTTCCGGAGAAATGGCTGGAATATCCCTTGTTGAAATACTCGTCAATGTAGAAGGGGCCTCCGTCGTGGCACAGGACCGCGTTCCATTCGGACGCAAGGATGATGTTCGTGGGGCGCACGCTCCTTATGCTTCCGAACTGTGTGATCTTGCCCCAGTCCTTGACAAGGCACATAAGGCGGGTTACGCGGTTGTTGGCCGTGCTGTTCATCAGCTCATAGACAACGTCGGAATCCGCTGTCCCGAAATGCTGGAGCGCTCTCTCGTCGTTGTCGACCATGATCGCGACCGGCCTCTGCTCGCGGATTGTCTCGCTGACGGGCTCATTCGTCAGCTCGGAAAGATAATACCCGTCCGGAATAACGACCTCCTCTATCACCTCTTCGGGTTCTTCCTCCACTTCCTCTTCCTGCGGCATGAAAACAGAGGCCTCCTGGCCTTCCGGTATTGCCTGCCAGCCGATCATCGGCTCGTCCGGAACGGTGGGCCTTCCGCTGAAAATCTCATCCAGCTTGTCTTCCACCTTTGCGCAGCCCAAAAGCGACACTGCCATCAGTGCCGACATAAGAACGGCGCCAAGCCTTGCCGTGAAGTTCCTGTTTCCGCGATTCGAATGGTTCGATCCTGTGCTCATTGACTGATTCTCCCTGAAAAAGCCGCAGAGAGCAGCCCCATCATGTGTTTCCACATATGCAACCGCTCTCTGAAATCATTTCTGTATACTTATTTTCCGCCTGCCGTACTGATACGCACCAGCGCCCTGTAAAGCTTTGCCTCCGCGCGGACTCTTGCTTCCTTGGTCAGCGCGGCGTCCTTAAGCCTTTCCTCGGCGACAGCCTTAGCGCTGTTGGCACGCTCGAGATCAATTTCATCACTCCACTCCCATGTTGTGGGAAGGATACGGCATTTCCCGTCCATTACGGACAGCATACCGCCGATGCAGGCGGCCTTCCGCTCACTGCCGTCGGCCATGATCACGCTTGCGGTTCCCATGCCGATCGCAGTACAGTAGTTGGTATGTCTTGCGAGAATGGCAATATCGCCATGTATGGAGCGCAGTGTTACGCGCTCCACCTCGCCCTCAAATTCCAATCCGTCCATAGAGACGACCTGGAGAGGATATGTCGTCGCCATCAAGTGTCTCCTTTCTGATACACCTCTTGGAAGATGTCTTCGGGATCTGTAAGATGCCCCGGGCCTTTATGGCCTCAGGCCTTCTTACCCGCCTTTTCAAACACTTCGTCGATCGTGCCCACGAACAGAAAAGCACTTTCCGGGAGATCATCACACTCGCCGTCAAGAATCATCTTGAAGCCGCGCAGCGTCTCCTTAAGCGGCACATATTTGCCGGGAAGTCCGGTAAACTGCTCCGCGACAGAGAAGCTCTGGGACAGGAAGTTCTGGATCTTACGCGCTCTGTAAACCGTCTGCTTGTCCTGGTCGGAGAGCTCGTCCATACCCATGATCGCGATGATATCCTGCAGCTCCTTATATCTCTGGAGAACCTGCTGGACAGCGCGGGCGATTTCATAATGCTCTTTTCCCAGAACCTCGGGCGAAAGGATACGGCTCGTGGAATCCAGCGGGTCTACCGCGGGATAGATACCCTGTGAAGCAATGTCACGGGAAAGAACCGTCGTCGCGTCAAGGTGTGTGAATGTCGTCGCGGGCGCGGGGTCCGTAAGGTCATCGGCGGGAACGTAGACAGCCTGTACGGAAGTGATGGAGCCCTTCTTTGTGGAGGTAATTCTCTCCTGAAGGATACCCATCTCCGTTGCCAGCGTCGGCTGGTAGCCAACCGCGGAGGGCATACGTCCGAGCAGAGCCGAAACCTCGGAACCTGCCTGTGTGAAACGGAAGATATTGTCGATGAAAAGAAGAACGTCCTGGTTCTTCTCATCACGGAAATACTCCGCCATGGTCAGTCCGGAAAGGCCGACACGCATTCTTGCTCCCGGCGGCTCGTTCATCTGACCGTAGACCAGCGCGGTTTTGTCAAGAACGCCGCTCTCCTTCATTTCGCCGTAAAGGTC
>CADBPC010000074.1 GCA_902796425.1 uncultured Lachnospiraceae bacterium | reverse complement strand
TGATAACTGAAGCCCAGATTTTTCCAGTCAAGATTTTTCTTCTCCATTTACAATTTCCTCCGTATCATCCGGCTGCCGGCCGCCTCGTCTTTTATACACCGACAAAATTTCTGCATTTTTAAAGTATATTCCGATTGACATGGATTTTCCATAGTCAATTGAACGATGCGAGAATCTTTTTTTTGCGGAGCCTCCAGTGGATCCTGCGGACGGCGGCGGGCGCCGTTCCAAGGAGAATCAGGTAAATTCTGCTCTTTGCGCCAAGATACCGGTTGGTAAGGACCTGCTTAAAGTGGCTTCGCACGTACGAAACGACAGATGTATAAAATTTGTTGGTTTTATTCATATCCGCGATCGGGACGTGCAGGAGGTAGTCGAGTCTCTCATACAGGGAAAAGAACTGCGAGGCCTCTTTCAGTCCCGGTCTTCCGGGAACGATCTTCTGCTCCACGTAGTCCGCGTGCTCGACAATCGCGATATATGCCCTGGAAAACTGGCTGGGGTTCGAGCGCCTTGTAAGGCTCCCCGCCCTGTGGACCACCCGGTAGCCGATCTGCGGCAGGAGATAAATTCCCCGAAGGTCATCGATGATCTTCATCTGCAGGCTGAAGTCCTCTGCAAGGACTCCCTCCTCGAAGGGATGCGCGAGCATGAACTTTCTGGGAATCAGCTTCGTGCAGAACGAGACATCTCCGGTGTGGAGAAGGAGTCTTTCCTGGAACTGCTCGGGGGTCAGGAACTCCGCAGCTTTCGGCGGCTCCACGGCATAGGGGAGCTTTTCCTTTGTCTCGGTTATCTCCTCTCTTGCGATCTGGACAAATACCGGCAGGGCGTCCCGCGAGCCGTCTCTGCCGCCCGCAGCCGGGCCATCCCCAGCGCCCGCATCCGCGGTATCCGCAGTGCCCGCATCCACGGCGTCCGCGGCGGCAAGGCCCTTCCACAGGTTCTCATACATGTCCGGGTAAACAAGGTCGTCGGAATCGACAAAGCCGACATATTCTCCCGACGCAGCAAGGACTCCGGCGTTTCTTGCGCCGGAAAGTCCCCTGTTTTCCTGCGTTACAACCTTAACCCTTCCGTCTTTTTCCGCAATTCTTCTGCAGACGTCAAGCGAGCCGTCGGTCGAGCCGTCATTGACAAGGACGATCTCGAGCCTGGGGTAGGTCTGTGCCCTCACGCTGGCAACGGTTTCCTCGAGAAATTTCTCCGCGTTATAGACGGGAATGATGACCGAGATCAGCGGGTATTCCGCCGGATTTCCCGCCATCTTTTCCGCCGCCTCTTCCGCCCGGCTTTCCATTTTTATATCTGTTGTACTGTTACTGTTCATAATATAATGCTGCTTTGCGCCGAAATACTGCGAAGGAACCCTCAAAAACGGCTTCAGGCAGGGATCGACGCTCATGGGTCCGTCCTGCGGATACCCTTTCCTGCCCGTGATTTCGGATACGGATGCTCCGGAGAGGAGCTCCCTGCAGACGAAAAGGAGCCTTTGCGCTGCGGCCGGTCCGTTCCACAGGCTCACAATCTCTTTCCTTCCCTGCTCCGCGAGCCTTGCCGCAAGCTCCCTGTCCGTAAGGAGAAGCTTTGTCTTCTCAAGGAGGTCCTTTTCGTCCTCGCGGTTATAGATCAGGCCGGTCTGTCCGTGCTTTATAAGGAACGGAACGCAGCCCGCCTCCGATCCCGCGACGACAGCGCACCCGCTGTTCATGGCTTCATTGACAACAGCGCCCCACCCTTCGCCGTGGTCGCTTGTAAAAACGAAGATCCTGCATCTCTCCATGAGCTCGCGGACCCGCTGCGGCGGGCAGAAGCCATGGAAAGTGACATAGTTGTCGAGCGCATTATTTCTGACGTATTCCTCGCACTCCGGCATGGCGTCACCGCCGCCCGCGACGTGCAGGTGATAATCAAAGCCCTCGTCCCGAAGGCTCTTTGCGAGCCGCAGGGCGATTTCGATATGCTTGAAATCGACAAACCTGCCGGCCCAGATCATCTGCACCGGGCCTTCGGCCTGCCCCTTTTTCTCTTCCAGTTCACCCGCTTCATATTCCTTGACCGGCGGAAAATAGCCCCAGCGGAATTTTTTCCCGGGGAAGGCGCCGATCAGGGCAAAATCGGAGGCGACGTAGGCGCCCGCGCAAAGAAGGTAATAGGGCTTATTCCTGAATCTGGTGTAGGTCTTATATTTGTCCAGAAGGCCGCGCGGGGAAATCATTTTCCACTGGCCGTCCTTGTAGATCCGCTCCGATACCCGGAAGGTAAGGAGTCCCTTTTCCAGGCGCTCGAGGACAAGGTCCTCCGCGGGAGGCGCCCAGCCGGCGAGTACGACGTCGTCTGTCAGCACACGGCGCTTTACCTCTTCCCGGTTCCCGTCCATGAAAAGGACATATTCCGGCGCCGACGAGGCGTCCTGCCAGCCCATTTTCAGGCGCTCCTCTTCGACCTTCTGCGTCTGGACAAAACAGAAATCCACGTCATCCTCTGCCGCGAGCGCATTGCACAGCGGAATCTGGTGGTGATTGATATAGTTTGAAAGAAAAGTAATTCTCATCCTGTGATTGAACGGTATACTTCCAGAAGTCTCCTGAAATTCGTGTCGGGATTATGCCGCACCTTTGCCGCCTGGGCGGCGTTTTCACCCAGCCACCCCGCGACCGTGTCGTCGTAGAAGATGGTCTTTACGCCTTCCGCAAGTTCATTGTACCTGCCGGAGGGGAAGAGAATTCCCTCCTCGCCGTCGTTGACCAGATCGCCGATGCCGCCGACCTTCGCCGCGATGACGGGCATGCCGAGGAGCATCGCCTCGCAGAGAGAGTTCGGCGAATTCTCAAGGACCGAAGGGCATACAAAGGTATGGCTTTTTAAAAACCTGTCCTTCATCTGTTCCGCGTCCAGTTTTCCCAGCATGGTCACATGGTCTTCCAGGTGATACTCCCGGATGAGGCTCTTCAGGTACTGTCCGTAGGAAGTGATCCACAGGGGCGTCGGGTACTTTTTCTTTTCCTTGATGACGCCTCCCTGGTTGCCGATGATCGAATTTCCGGCAACGTACAGGTGCGCCTCCGGGAATTTGACCAGGATTGCCGGCATCGCCTGGAGCATGTAGTGGAAGCCCTTGAGCGGGTAGTCGCCCTGGCTCAGAAAGATGCTGTACGGCTCAACCCTGCTCCTGTCCCACCTGTCATTGTAGAACTGGGGCCGCAGGGTCTCGTTTACCTTGTGATACATCGCCTGAGGGTTGATGCGGGAGGTGACTCTCCTGTCGAAGGAGGTCCTGCCGGTGATGTGCATGACGCGCTCGATCAGGAGCTCCTCATTGTGGGCGCGCTTATAGAATTTCTTCTGCTGGAGCATCAGCGAATCATGCCGCCAGCGGTCGCGGAAGGTGCTTCTTTTCTGCACGCTGTAGGGGAGATCCGCCATATAGGCGTCGGCGATACTGCAGCAAAGGCCCTGGATTCCGACCATGGTCCTGTCCGGCTCGTCAAACGCCCGCGCCATCGCAAGGGCGTGCGGAAACTCTGTCCCGAAGATATGGACCATGTCCGGCTTAAAATCCCTGATGATATTCGAAAAGACCGTCTCAAGCGACGGGTCGTAGATTTCCGGTGTGTCGAGGTTTTCGTGGAAGCTGTAAAACGTGACGCCGTCGATGACATAGCGCCCTTCGTCAAGCTTTAAGGGCACAGGACAGCAGACCCCCAGTTCTACCAGGGGCTTGCTGCTCCCGCTCCTTGCGGGCTCCCGTATCAATCTCTCAAAGCTGCCGGTCAGCCATCCCTCCCTGTTCGAGAAGGGCATTCCTACCTGTTTTGCAAAGGCCGGCAGCATGATATTGCACAGCCAGAGTACTCTCATCTTCTTCTTTCATATACCGCGTTCTTGATCCTGTCATAGACCGCCGCGGTGTATCGTCCGTTCGCAAGTTTTTCCCTGAGCGGCTGCAGGGAAACAATCAGATACAGCCGGTAAAGGAAGCGCTCGGACGCGGTAAAATATTCCTTCGCGATTTCCCTGTGCTCCTTACCCGAAAGGCGTCTTCCCTCCTCCGACTCGGAGTAGCCGCCTCCCTCGTAATCGGCAATGACAAGCGGCATTGCAGCAGCGCCTGCCTTCTTTCTTATAATACACCACAAAAAGTGTTCGTAGTCTGCCCGGACCTTAAGTTCGATGTTGAACTGCCTCTCCAGGAACAGTGCCCTGTCGTAAAAGCAGGCCTGGTGGCAGGGAAGGTAGCGGTACATCGCAAAGTGATCCATTTCAGGATTCGCCGCGACCCTCTGCCCGGTCCTCATCTCGATGACATCTCCGTAAAAAATCATCCCGCCTTCCGGGTTCCCGGCACCTTGCGCGGCCCCGGCGCTCCCGGGCGCCGCCGCGGACAGGATGGCGGCCTTCACCTTTTCAAGCACCTGCGGGTCATGCAGGCTGTCGCCGCAGTTGAGAAAATAGACATACCGTCCTTCGGCGCGGGAGAGCGCCTGGTTCATCCCATCATAGATTCCGGCGTCCTTCCCGGCGTAGAGACGGATTCTCGCATCGGAGGGGAGCTTTTGCGTCGACCCGTCCTTTGAGCCGGCGTCCTTTACGATGATCTCAAAGTCCCCGCAGGTCTGGCAGAGAATGCTCTTTACCGTGGAAATCAGCTTGTCTCCCGCATTAAAGCAGACAACTATAATTGAAAAAAACGGCGTCATTTCTCAATACCTCTGCTGTATTTCTATGCTGCGGGACGGCGTCTGGGGCAGCTCGTGGAAAAGGAAGGTCCTGTACGGCAGGACTTTAATATACGGGTCGGAAGCATTGTGGAGGAAAACCGCAAAGGAGAGGACCGCGCCCGCTGCGATGATAGCGCGCACCCTTCCCGCCGTTTTCCTTCTCTCTTCCCCTTCGGAGATCCTCCCCGCAAGGAGCGGTATGAACCAGATCTGTGTGAAGGTCATATAGTAGCAGAGTCTCGAGACCTCGGGAATAAACCAGCCGCAGACATAGATCATCAGGCCGAGAACCGTGCAGTTCAGATAGAAGCGGAGCTTTTCCTCCTCCGGCTCCCTTAAGGCTTCCCGAAGGCTCCGTCCTTTTCCTTCCGCGTACAGGTAAAGCGCCAGTACCAGAAGGCAGCGCAGAATATTGCCGAAGGACACGCTCGTTCCCGCCGCAAGATCCTGCGTATCCTGCCAGGAGGGGTAGAGCTTTAAGAAAACCTTCAGCCAGAAGCTGTGCAGGACAATAAGGCTGACGCCGAAAATCCCGGCCGCGATAATTTCCCTCTTTTTCCACACATGCCTTGCCGCCGGATAGAGAATCAGGACGATCAGGGCCGACTTGTGGAACAGTGCCGCGAGAACGATCAGGGCCGCAAAGGCCGCGTAGCGCCGCTCCAGAAAGCTCCGGATCGAGAAAACCGTGACAGCAAGGGCAAAATAGTACCGGACGGTATTAAAGCTCTGGAAATAATAGCCGAACATCATGAACAGGAAAAAGGACGCGGCAAAGCTTTCCGCCTGCTGCCGGATCGCAAGAAGAAAGAACGCGATCGTCGCAGCGGAAAAAAGTGCGAAAACAAGCAGATAGTTTTCATACCCGCAAAGACGGTAGATGAGCTTTACAAAGAGGTTGAATCCCGCCTCCGTCGGCACGTACAGATCGTACTGCGCAAGATGGAAGAACTCGACGTAGCGCATGTAATCATTGCCTGTCGCCTGCCTTAGGGCGGCCGGGATAAAGAGCATCGCAAACAGTATCAGAAAGCATGTAAAAGAAACCGCCCCGCCCCGTGTGAGGACGCCGCGATTTAACCGTGCAGGCTCCGTACGGCCGGCTGCACCGGCAGCACCGTTTCCACCGGCAGTACCGGCAGCACCGGTTGTTCGATCTGCCCGGTCGATTATCCATGCGGGGATCATTGCCCCCGCAGCAAGCAGAATATATAAAATCACGTATCAGGCTTCCTTCATTCCCTGTACCATGAGGCTGTACGCCTCCCTGACCGAAATCTCCGTGCACATCATTTTTCTCTTAAGCAGGAGAAACCGCAGGGCGAACGGTCTTTGCATCACGCCGTACAGATAATGGTACAGAACGCCCCTGTCATAGAAAAACTTCTCGTTATAGCCTGTAAACCAGGTGGACTCGCCGCCCCTTCTCTCCTTCTCGTGGCCGATCACCACCGGGGCCGCATAGATTTTGAGACCCTTTTTAAGGCAGTCGTGGATAAAGAGGCTGTCCTCCCCGTTGCTGTATTTCGCGCCGCCGCCGAAAAGGAGCGAAAACCACACATTCGCCTTCCGGAGGCTCTCGAGGCGGGCGCACATCGCATACGTGGGGTAGCGTCCGTAGTTGTACCAGCGGACCCTCTTATGCCTTACGTTCTCATAGGTGCGCCGGTTCTCCACCGCCATGACGTTGAACATCAGGATATCCGCCTGCGGGTTTTTCCCGAACTCCCCGAGGATCCTCGCCTCGTAATCGTCGTTGTAAATAATGTCCTCGTCGCCGAAAAGGACGAACTCCGCCTCCGCGCGCATCAGCGCGTTGTTGCGGTTCTTCCCGACGCCGCGCTCGTCAAAGGAAAAGGCGCGGATCTGGCGTCCCCTGCGCACAAACTCTTTATAAGAATATTCCTGGCACTGGTTGCAGATTATCGCCTCCGTGGAGATGTTCATATGCTCCGCGAGAGTGATCTCATTTTCCTGCACACACGCCACAAGAACCTGCAGTTTCATATTCATTCCCTGGCCGCGCTTTTATCAAGCGGCGCGGCAGATACCTGTTAATTCCGTCAGTTTTTCCCGTAATACCTTGTAAGGAACCGGGGGTCGCAGTCCGCGATCAGGATCCCGAGGATCCGGCTGCCGCTCTGAAGAAGCTGTGCGATCCTGTGCTCCGAAGCGCTCCCTCTCTGCTCCCCGAAGTGCATGACAAGGATCTTCTCCTGCTGCTCCTTATCGGTAAGGACCTTCGGATCCAGGGCCGTCAGGTCCCGGACCTCTTTCCCGCTCATGTCCACGAGCTGGACGCTCCCCTCGCCCTTCCCGGCGAGGACCCTCTCAAGGTTTCTTTTCGCTTCGCCCTTCAAAAGCTCGGGAAGACTCTCTTCATCCTCAGCGAGGACGCCGAGAACCGGAAGCCCGTATCTTTTCTGCGCATCCTCCGGCACGTATACCGCGTCGTCCAAAAGAACGCCCAGAAGAAGGAACAGGCACGCCGCGATAAAGCCGAGGAACGCTCCGAGAAGCACCGCGTTCGCCGTCCTGTCGGAGACGACAATGAGCTTCGGGTCCGTCGCGGACAGGAAGCTGATTTCATCGAATTCCTTCTGCTCCTGCCCGAACTTTGTCAGTGACCTGCTGATCGCATCCGTAAGAGCCGCCGCACCCTCCGCGGTCGGCGCCGTGACGACGACCGTCATCAGCCGGATGTCCGAATAGAGGTCAACGAGGACATAGCTTCTGGCATCCTCCATGGTCATACCGTCCGGAAGCCCCTGTTCTATGACCTCCCGGAGCGCCGGGTGCGCGAACAGGAGGTCGTCCCAGGTCGCGGCATTGTAATAGTCATAGGCATTGCCCCGCTCGTCGACGGAGAATTCAATATAAAACTTACTGGTCTGCTCGTATCTCTGATGGCTGCTGAGCGCGGTAACACATCCCGTATAGATGAGAAACCCCGCCAGGGCGCACAGCGCCGCGGCAGCCGGAACGATCCACAGCTTCTTTAAGAGCCGCAGATAGACCGAGCGTCTGTTCAGTTCTTCGCTAAAATGATAATCCATAGAGTTACTGTTTTTTATCGTCCTTGCCGCTGTCCGACAGCGCCGTCGTCTGTCCCTCCTCGACTCCCTCCGTGCTCTCCGGCGTAAGGAGGATCTTGAGCGTAAGGAGCATGAGCTTTAAATCAAGCCAGAAGGAATAGTTCTGGATATAGGTCAGGTCAAGCTTCAGCTTGTCATAAGGCTTTGTATTGTATTTTCCGTAAATCTGCGCGTAGCCGGCGAGTCCCGCCTTTACCTTCATGCGGTATACGAACTCCGGCATTTCCTCCACATACTGGGCGATGATCTCGGGTCTTTCCGGCCTCGGGCCGATAAAGGACATCTCGCCCTTTATGATGTTAATCAGCTGCGGGAGCTCATCAATGCGGACCTTGCGGATAAAGTGTCCTACCGGCGTGATGCGGTCGTCGTTCTGGGAGGCGAGCCTTGCTACGCCGTCCTTTTCCGCGTCGACACGCATGCTCCGAAATTTGATGATCTCGAACTCCTTCTCATCCAGAGTGCAGCGGACCTGCTTGTAGAAAACAGGGCCGTGGTCGTAAAGACGGATCGCAATCGCCGTCACGACAAAGATCGGAGAGGTCAGGACAAGGAGCACCACCGCGCAGAAAAGGTCCAGCGCCCGCTTAAAGAATCTCTGCTCAAAGGTCAGGGCGTATTCCCTTGTCATGTAAAGCGGCGTATCGAAAAGGTGGAGCTGCCCGGCGCCTTTAATCAGGACGTCCGGTATCTTCGGCATCAGGTAAATACGGATGCCCTTTCCGTAGCAGAACTTGATCAGCTGATTTTTCTGCGCTGCGGGAAGATCCCAGAGAACGACAGCCTTTCTGTCCGAAAGGATCCTGTCTTCAATATTTTCAAGGCCGTCCGCGATATCGACGACATCCGTGACCTTATACTTGTCCGGCCTGCCCGCGAACTTGCCGAGGATATCGGTCACGTCCCTCTCCCCGTGGATAAGGAGAAGCTCTGTCGGCGGAAACGCCCGTTTGTACACCGAGTCGCTGTAATACACCCACACGATCGATATCAGGATCTGCGCTGCCGTGCACAGAACCATCCATCTCACCTCCAGAAGCCAGTTGCGAAGGAGCGAATCCTGGAAATAGGTGATGATGTTGACGCCGATCAGGGCAAACGCCTGGGAAAGGATGACATCCGGCGGCTTGAAATATCCCACATTCGTCCCGCCGTAGGTCTTAGTGAAAAACAAAAGAAGCACGAAATAGATCAGAAGGATCAGCAGATGACCGTTGCGGTAGAACTTCAGCCGGAGCCTTACCAGCGGGTAGTATTTGACAAACCACAGCAGGGCATAGACTCCCACCTGCATGACAATTCCGACAAGAGGGAGCTCAAGCGCCACCAGTTTTTTAATTGACTCTCTGTAATCCTTCATAGAATCTATAATACAATTCAGTCAGCGGTCTTATCGCCGCACGAATCCTCATCTGTGCCTTCGTCAAGAATCTCTTTTGCAAGATAAATCGGACGCTTTTTGACCTCAAGGTAGGTCTTGGACAGGTACTGTCCCACCACCCCGATGCACAGAAGCTGCACGCCGGATACCAGCAGGATAATGCATACCAGGGACGGCCAGCCGGAGGTCGGGTCGCCGAAAATCAAGGCGCGCACAATGACAAAGATGATCATCAGGAAGGCCAGCGCGCAGAACAAGAGCCCGACGATCGCGGACAGGGACAGCGGCACCGTCGAAAACGCGACGATACCGTCAATCGCATACAGGAACAGCTTCCAGAAGGACCACTTGGTCTCCCCGTGCATCCGCTCGATGTTTTCAAACTCGACCCATTTTGTCTTAAAGCCGACCCAGCCGAAGATTCCCTTCGAGAATCGGTTGTACTCCGATACCGACAGGATCGCGTCGACGACCTGGCGCTTCATCAGACGGTAATCCCTTGCCCCGTCGACGATGTCCGCGTTCGACATCCGGTTCATCAGCCGGTAAAACTTTCTTGCAAACCAGGACCGGATCGGGGGCTCGCCCTTTCTCGTGACACGCCTTGTCGCCGCGGTGTCATACCCCTCCTCGAGATAGCTGTACAGCTCCGGAAGGAGTGCCGGCGGATCCTGGAGATCCGCGTCCATGATCGCTACGTAGTCGCCGCGCGAGTTCTCAAGTCCCGCATAGATCGCCGCCTCTTTTCCGAAGTTCCTGGAAAAGGATACCATTCTGACCCGGGGCTCTTTTTCCCTGAGAAGCCGGATGTTCTGAACCGTCTTATCCTTCGAGCCGTCGTCAATAAAAAGCAGCTCATAGTCCAGGCCCTTTTCTTCAAAGAAGGGCTTATTCTTAATGAACTCCTCATAAAAATACGCGATGTTCTCCTCCTCGTTGTAGCAGGGGACAATCACCGTCAGGAGTTTTCTGTTATCTTTATCGCTCATATAAAACCTTGCCGCAGTTCAATCGTAAATCTCTGAAAAAAATCTTTGGTCTTAAGTATACCACGCGCGCTTATCTTCTGTGATCATTAATGACCCTGCGCTTTGTCGAAAGGAAGGCCCACACAGCCATGTGCGCGGCGGCTGAGACAGGGCCAAGTCCCGCAAAATTCCTGTACAGGTTCCAGATCCTTTTAACGGCGACCCTTTTGTCGGAGGAAAGCGATGCCGGAGGCCTCCTGTACACCACAAGGGGGTCATCGATGCCCCTTGCCGTCACGCCGCTTCTTAAAATCTGCCACCAGGTCGCCGTGTCCTCCGAGGGGATCTCCGGCATGAGGATCAGGTCCTTTTCGATCTTCTGCGTATCGATAAGGACCGTCGATGTAAAGATCACCGTCCTTGAGAGGGCCCTTTCGTAGGTCAGCTCCTTCGGGACGCGCGTTACCTTCCCTCCCGGCACCGCGTTCTCGTCGCCGAAATGGTAGGACATGAAAACAAACGGAGCGCCGCTCTCTTCCATGAAGCGCATCTGCCTTTCCAGCTTTTCCGGATACCACAGATCGTCCGCGTCGAGGAAGGCGATGTAGCGTCCCTTTGCCGCCCGGATTCCGGCATTGCGGCTCTTTGCCGCCCCGCCGTTTTCAGGCTGCCTGATCAGCCGGATTTTATCCGGAAGAGCCTTTTCCTCCTCCTCAATAATCCGGACGCTCCCGTCCTTTGACTGATCGTCCACAAGGATGAGCTCCCAGTCCGTGAAGGTCTGGGCTTTGACACTCTCTATCGTTTCCCTGATATATTTTTCTGCATTGTAAACCGGAACAATAATGCTGATCATCTGCCGCATTCCATCTGAATTTACTGCCTTACAGCAACAATCGGATGGGCAGGCACACACACCTGTCCATCCGATTTCTTATTATATCTGCCCTATTCACCTGCCGCAACCCGGCCATCTTTGAGCGATTACTCGATCACTTCATAGCCTTCCGGGATCTTAACGCCGATCGCATCCGCATTGTCCTTGTTGTACTTCTTTGTGGTTGCGGAAGCGTAAGCGATTTCCATCTCGGCGACGTTCGCGCCGTTTGCGAGAACTTCGACCGCCTGCTTGCCGGTTGCATAGCCGAGGTCATAGTAGCTGATGGAAAGTGTCGCAAGACCGCCGACCTTTGTCATGTTCTCCTCGCCGCAGATAACGGGGATGCTGTTCGGAACGGTAACGTTGGCGATAACCGTCATGTTGGAAGCAGCTGTGTTGTCTGTGGGGATGTACATTACATCGCAGTCATTGACCGCTGTCGTAACGACAGACTGAAGGTCGTTGGAATCCGCGAAGGTATACTCTGCATAGGCAATGCCGTCTTCGTCCAGATACTTCTCAACCTGCTGTGCCTGGAACTTGGAATTGGGCTCAGCGGAGCAGTACAGGATCGCAACCTTCTGAACCTCGGGAACGAGCTCGAGGATCATGTCCTCCTGCTGGTCAAGCGGAGCAAGATCCGATGTTCCGGAGACGTTGATGCCGGACTTTCCGGAGAAATCTGTCATGTTCAGGGCAGTGCCGTAGTCTGTTACGGATGTGCCGAGAATCGGGATGTCCGTTGTAGCAGCGACCGCCGCCTGAAGCGCGGGTGTAGCGTTCGCAAGGATCAGGTCATACTCGTTTGCAACGAACCCGTTGATGATGGTCGCGCATGTCGCGGAATCGCCCTGCGCGTTCTGGTTGTCAAATGTAACGCTGTCGCCGAGATCCTCTGTGACGGCGTCGATAAAGCCCTGTGTGGCGGCGTCGAGCGCGCTGTGCTGTACGAGCTGGCAGATACCTACCTTATATGATTTGCCGCTGTCTGCAGTCTCTGCGGCAGGTTCCTCTGTCTTTGCACTTTCCTCAGCTGCAGCCTCGGGAGCTGCTGCAGGAGCCGCAGCGGGGGCCGCGGCACAGGCCGTAACAGCGAGCATTGCACCTGCTGTCAAGAGAGCAACCAGTTTCTTCTTCATAATCTCTTACTCCTCCGTAGTTATATTTTGCTTTGCAATGAGCCGGACTGACAGTTACGGAACCTTCGGCTTATTGCTTTACGCAGAAACCACTTCTGCGCCGTGTTATTACATTAAAGCGCAAAAGTGGTAACGTGTCAAACCTATTTTGTAAATCGGGGCCGCAAACGGAAAGGCCGCTGACTCATGTCACCCGACCCTGTTGCATATCGCTCCTATTTTTTCTATCTCGCACCTTACGGTATCTCCGCTCTGAAGATACTTCGGATTCTCCATGCCGACGGCGACACCGCCGGGGGTTCCGGTCGCGATAATGGTCCCGGCCTTCATGGTGATTCCCTGCGAAAATTCTTCGATCGCATCCAGCACCGGCTGGATCATGTATTTTGTATTGCTGCTCTGCCTGAGTTCATCGTTGACATAGCACTTAATGGCAAGATCCTGCGGATCACCGATCTCATCCGCCGTCACGATGCAGGGGCCCATGACAGAATACCCGTCGAGGCTCTTTCCCACGTACCACTGCTTGTGCCGGAACTGAAGGGTTCTTGCGGAGACGTCGTTAAAGACCGCGTATCCGAAGATGCATCCGTCGCCCTCTTCTTTGCTGTAATTCTTTATCGTCCTGCCGAGGATGACCGCGAGCTCGACCTCATAGTCCAGAGTGTCGACAAAGGAATAGGCCGGAATGATATCCGAGGGGCCGCTGATCCTGGCCGCGCGCTTTGCAAAATAGACCGTCGCTTCCTTTTCCCGGAAGTCTTCGACATGGGTTGTCTCAAGGATGTGCTCGTTATAGTTGAGCCCGAGGCAGACAATGTCCTGGTCAGGCTCGGGAATAGGCGAGCAGATGACGACTGCAGCTTTATCGAAGCCCTTTCCCTCAAGCTCTCCGGGCACTGCCTCGGACGCCGCAAGGTCTCTGAGCTTTGCAAGGTCTTCTTCTTTGCCGCAGCGGATGAGCTCAAGCATGGTATTGTACGGGAATCCCAGATCCGTTACCGGATACAGCTTCCCGTCGCACAGCTCAAGCGCTGCCAGTTCCTTTCCGGATACCTCTATCGTATACAGTCTCATTTAATCTCCTTCCCCGGCAGCTTCCACTGCGGTGCCTTCCGTCTCCGGGATCATCTCCGGGATGCCGGCTGTTTCCGCGGCAATGTCCGCCGGTGCCGCTCCCGAAAAATGTTCGAGCGGAACATCAAATACCGCGTTGTCATCGCCCTGCACATCCGTAATCTTCTCGGCTGTGCCGGCATCGTCGATGTGGAATACCGATGTATCTTCATCCGCCTTTACTGCCGGCGACTGGATCTGGACCTGTACGAGACGAAGGGGCTGGATCTCTTCTCCGGAAGGATTGAATATCCTGATGTCGTAGGCCACGATGCTGACGATCTCTTTTCCCTGCTCCGCAGCTCCGATCGCCTCGCTAATTGCAGCGTCCTCCGTGACGATATCGGCGGTCACATAAGAACCCTCCGGAACGGCCCCTTCAGGGGCAATCACGGTGACGATCGCGCCGTCCGGCGCCTGCGCGGTCAGCTCGCCCGCGGGCATATAAATTTCCTGCGGTGCCGGGACGCTTTCCGTTCCCGCATGCTGCGCGGTTCCTTCGGACGTCTGCGCCTTTGAATCGGTTTCTGAGCCCTGCGCGGCTTCTGCAGTCCGGCCGTCTGCTGCTGTGGTTTCCCCATCTGCAGCTTCAGCTCCTTCTTCTGTTATCGCGCCTTCCTCACCTGCGGGTGCGCTCTCACCGGCCGCTGTCGTTTCGCCCTCGCTCAGGGCAGCATCCGCGCCCTCTTCGGCTGCGGCGCCGCTGTGATCAAGGAGGATTTCCACGACCTCTTCGCCGTCCGCGGGAGTCTCCGTTGCAGCGCCTTCCTCTGCAGGTACGCCGCCCTCGGGGAGCTCTGCCGGCACTTCTCCCTCCATTGCCTGAAGGTCCGGATTTTCCGTAAGCTCCGCGCCCTCAGGCTCTGTGACCTCCTGCTGCGCGAGAACATCCGCGGCGGACATGACTCCCTCTTCGGTAATTACATCGCCGACCTCGATGCTCCTTGTCTCCTCCTGCGGCATCTCCTCCGCAAGAAGCAGGCGGTCGCGGGCAAAATACAGCGCAAAGGCGAGCACCAGCGCGGCAGCTCCGCAAAGCGCGAGGATCCGTTTTATTAGTTTCGTTTTTGTATTCTTACCCTGCATTGTTTATCCTCATCCCGCAGCGCCTTCGCGGGAACTGACTGACCGCGTTTACAAAGCCGCGTTATCTGCGCTGTGCGATTGCTGTTTCTTCGATCCGATACCCTTCCCGCCGGATCCGCAGAAGCCGTGCCCTCTGTCTTGTGTGCTTTATCCTGAAAAACACCAGCACCGCCACCGGGAATACCCAG
>CADBPC010000073.1 GCA_902796425.1 uncultured Lachnospiraceae bacterium | reverse complement strand
ACACCCTTGCCTTCGGCTATATCCTTCCCACTACCAGGCGGATTCGGGACTTTCACCCGTTGGAAACGTGCGCCGCCGGGCGCACTCCGATAAAAAGGAAGCGGCAAGTCTGCTTCCTTTTTTGTTTCCATCTTCTCTCTGCTGTTTCTGTTTGTTTCCGCTTGTTTCCATGGCAAAATTGATCTATAATTTCACTGTAAAGATATTTTGTTTCCGTATTTTGTTTCCGTTTTGCCAAAAGGAGGTTCCGAATGAGTATGACAATAGATGAAATGCAGCTGGCGAGAAGGATTCTCGGATATTCTTATGCAGAACTGGCGCAGAAGGCAGGTCTCCCCCTGTCGACGGTGCAGAAGCTCTTCTGCGGGGTCACCAAATCACCCCGTTACAAAACCATGGACGCTCTGGAGAAGGTCCTGCGGGAGTCCGCAGACATGACGGACGTTCCGACCGGCCGGGATTCAGCTCCCCTGGTAATGGAACCCTCTGTTCAATATGACTCTGCTGTCAGAAAAAAGCAGCAGGGCGAATATACAATTGATGATTATCTTGCCCTGCCTGACGATGTCCGCTATGAACTGATCGACGGCGAACTGATCCGAATGGAGTCGCCCACCCGGACTCATCAGAGCATCGCAGGTTATCTGTTTCACAGAATATACAGCTTCATTGAGGAGAATGGCGGATCCTGCACGCCCTACATAGCGCCACTGGACGTGCAGCTTGACAAAGACAATAAAACCATGGTCCAGCCGGATGTCATGATCGTATGCGATCATGATGTAGAGACGGACAAAAGACTGTTCGGCGCGCCGGATTTTGTTGCGGAGATTCTCTCTCCCTCCACCCGCAGTAAGGACATGGTCGTAAAGCTTCACAAGTATATGGAAGCGGGGGTCCGGGAATACTGGATTATCGATCCGGACAACGAAACAGTAATTGCGTACTTATTCGGGAAAGACACAAACGACATCTCCTTTTCCGTTTATACGATGCGGGAGGATATTCCTGTCGGCATCTATGAAGGAAAATGCAGCATCAACTTCTCAAAGCTGATGCTGCACTGATTTCACTGATCTTACTGATTTCCGTAATTCATTTTATAGTCAAAGCTTCGGAAGGACACTCTCAAGCCCGTCCAGCATGACCTTATCATAGTACTCAACCGTACCTTCGTCGCAGGCGGCTGCAAACTCCTGATCCATGGCAAGCTTTCCGATCACGGGGATTCCCGCAGCTCCTGCGATTTCTTCCAGATGGCTCTCGCCGAAGATCCGGATCTCCTCCCCGCAGTGAGGGCACTTGACATAGCTCATGTTCTCAACGATTCCGAGGATGGGAACCTCCATCATCTTTGCCATGCCGATCGCCTTTTTGACGATCATACCGACCAGATCCTGCGGAGTCGTCACAATGATGATCCCGTCCACCGGGAGCGACTGAAAGACCGTCAGCGGAACGTCGCCGGTTCCCGGAGGCATATCTACAAACATGTAATCGACATCGCCCCACTCCACATCCGTCCAGAACTGTTTGACCGCTCCGGATATAAGAGACGCTCTCCAGATGACCGGCTGATTCTCATCCGTCATAAGGAGATTCATCGACATTATCTTAATTCCTGCGGGCGTCTCGGCAGGATAAAGGACCTTGTCCGTACCGGATACGTCCTCGCTGCTGACGTTAAACATGCGCGGTATGCTGGGACCTGTGATATCCGCGTCCAGAACAGCGGTCTTATAGCCGTGATGAAGACTCCACAGCGCGCACATTCCCGTTACCGAGGACTTGCCGACGCCACCCTTTCCGCTGACAACCGCAATCATCTTCCGGACATGGCTGCCCGGGTTCGCATCCACCTTAAAGTTCGGCTTCGGCATGGGAATTCTGCCTTCCGCCTTTTTCTCTTCCTGACTCATCTAAACTGTTACTCCATTTCACTATTCCAGAATAAGCCCGACCGGGCAATGGTCGGAGCCATAGACGTCCGTGTAGATCACAGCGTCCTTAAGACGGGGCTCCAGCGCCTTTGATACAACAAAATAGTCGATTCTCCACCCGGCGTTCTTTTCGCGCGCGCGGAAGCGGTAGGACCACCAGGAATACACACCCTCTTTATCGGGGTAGAAATATCTCCAGGTGTCCGTAAAGCCGTTGTCAAGGAGCACCGAGAATTTCTCCCGCTCCTCGTCGGTAAAGCCGGCGTGTCCCCGGTTGGTCTTCGGGTTTTTGAGATCGATCTCTTTGTGGGCCACGTTCAGGTCACCGCAGAAAATGACGGGCTTTTTCTCCTCCAGCCTCTTGATATAGGCAAGAAAAGCATCCTCCCAGGTCATCCTGTAATCCAGCCTTGCCAGATCTTCCTTGGCGTTCGGCACGTACTCGGTGATCAGATAATAATCCGGGTACTCGGCCGTGATGACCCTGCCCTCCTGATCGTGCTCCTCGATACCGAGGCCGAACTGCACATCCAGCGGCTCCTGCTTTGTGAAAACAGCCGTGCCGGAATATCCCTTCTTCACTGCGTAGTTCCAGTACTCATGGTACTGCGGAAGGTCCATGACAATCTGTCCCTGCTGGAGCTTTGTCTCCTGCAGGCACAGAACATCCGGGCTCTCGGCCTCCACAAACTTATAGAAATCTCCCTTCGACGTACAGGCGCGCAGCCCGTTTACGTTCCAGGATACCAGTTTCAGTGACAATTTCTATTTCCCCTCATATGCGAGCGCAGAGAAGACCTTATAGCCCTCGAGCGTCTTTCTTCCCTCAAGGCCTGCCAGCTCCAGCATGAAAACAAGGCCCGCAACCTCTGCTCCGGATGCCTCGATGAGCTTTGCGATCGCCTTTGCGGTTCCGCCTGTAGCAAGAAGATCATCTACGATCAGGACCTTCTGGCCGGGCTGCAGCGCATCCTTGTGCATCTCCATCGTAGCTGTTCCGTATTCCAGTTCATATTCCACGGACAGAGTCTCTCTGGGGAGCTTGCCCTTCTTGCGGATCAGCACCATCGGCTTGTGCATGTTGTAGGCAAGAGGTGTGCCGAACACGAAGCCGCGCGCCTCGGCGCCTGCGATTACGTCAAAATCCAGGTCCTTTACGAGATCCTGCATCGAATCGATCGCAAGTCTTAAGCCATCCGCATCCTGCAGTACTGTCGTGATATCCCTGAACATGATTCCCGGCTGCGGAAAATCCGGTATAGTGCGCACATAATCTTTAAGCTCTTTCATTGTCGTATATAATCCTGCTCTTTAAGGGCGGGATCTTCCTTTCTCCCGGCACGCCGGGTAATTTACTTTACTCTCGTCACTCTTTCCGGGCTGCCTTTATGGCGTACGCCACCGGGCGGCACCTGATCACTGTCAGCCCTTCAGCATGACGTGGCTGCCGTTGACCTCGACGGAGTGAATTCTCCGGTTCAGGTAGACGGAAAACCTTGTGACGCCGCTTCGCTTGATCGTCGCGTCAAGATTCGGGTTCATGTCCATCAGCTCGGTCTTGAGCGAGCTGATATTCATATCGTCCGTGTGATGCCTGTCAAAAATCTTGTGGATCTGTTTTTCCACCTCGGAGTCCGGGGTGATCGCAAGACTCACCCAGACGGCGCTGTCGCGGTTTACAACCTCGAGCGAGGGGAAATCCTGCAGATATTCCGACAGCTTGCTGTAGTGGTAATTGCGGATATCAAAATCAGGGAAAATCTTAACGAGGCGCGATCCGATTTCGCCAAGCCCCGTCTCTCTTCCCTCGGCCGCGTTGTCCATAATCATCTTGACAATCGCGTCCTCGATCGTCGCCTTGTCGGTGAAGGAAGGCGTATCGTCCGAATCGTCCTCATCCATGCCCTCGGCGACATAGCCGAGGAAGCTGTCCGTATCCATCTGGGAAGAATCGGCATAGCTCCCTGCAGCATCCGCAACCTGGCCTGCGGGAGCGGCTTTCTTCTTTTTTGTCTGGGCAGGCTGTTTCTTTTTCGCCTTCGCGCTCTTTGCCTTTGTGCTCTCTTCCTCCTCCGCTTCGTCATTGGCGATGATATCGAGGAAAATAAAGCGCTCGCAGGAAGCCCTGAAGGACTCAGGCGTCTTCTTTTCTCCCATTCCGATGACAACCTTGCCGGCCTCGCGAAGGCGCGATGCCAGCTTGTTGAAATCACCGTCGCTTGATACAATGCAGAATCCCTGCACCTCACCGGTATAGAGAATATCCATGGCATCGATAATCAGTCCGATGTCGGAGGCATTCTTGCCCGGCGTGTTGTTCGGCTGCATGACCGGCGTCAGCGAAAAGCCCGCTGAGCATTTCATCCATGAGCTGAGTCTTGACTGGGTCCAGTCCCCGTACATATGACGGATCGTAACCCTCCCGTACTTTGACAGCTCACTCAGAATCAGCGGGACATACTTCGCACTGATATTATCGGCATCGATCAGCAGTGCAATATTTATATCTTCCATTTACTTTTCCTTACAGTCAGGCGGCCGGCCGCTGTCTTACCGGACTTTACCAGACTCCGGTCCGGCGGACGGCCGCCTCATTTTCACATTTCCGCGAACGGATCCGTATCCCGCAGATTGTCGTTCAGTATCCATACGGATATGTCGCCGAGGAACTTCTCCACCTTCTTCCAGTACCTTTCGGGGTTCCGGATGACGGCCTGTTTATGGGACGCACCGCGGATCCACAGGAAATCCTTCCTGCCGGCTGCCGCCTCATAGAGCTTCGGCATCATGGATGCCGGGGCAAAATCATCCTCCTCGCCGTGGATGAAAAGAACCGGCACCTGAGAGTGGGAAAGTGCCCTGACACAGTTGGCCTTACCCAGGGCATAGCGTGCGCGCAGAAGGCAGAGTGCGCGAATGCACGGCACCATAAAGGATGCCGGGATAAAAGCCCTGTCCGAAGAGTTATAGATCGATGTGACCATCTCTGACGCATTCGTAAAGGCAGAGTCCGAAATGACTGCCTTCACCTGGGAAGGAAGCCTTTCCGCGCAGGCCATGCAGACCGCCGCGGCGCCGAGGCTGACGCCGTGCAGAATAATCACCGCCTGCGGATCCTGCGTCACTATGAAATTAATCCAGCGCACAAGATCCCTGCTGTCGCGGTATCCCATGCCGATATAGCTGCCTTCGCTGGAGCCGTGGCCCCGCAGGTCCGGAAGAAGCACGGTCATTCCATGCTCTTCATAATACCTTTTCGCGTAAATTCCCGTGCCGGTGCTGTCATCATAGAAGCCGTGCACACAGATCGCGTACCTGTGGGCGTCCGGATAGGCTGCCTTGATGTAATTACCGTGCAGCTGCAGTCCGTCGTCCGAGATGATAAAAACATCCTGCCTGCGGACATGTCCGTTCACCCAGCGTCTTCCCGCTTCAATCTCCCTGCGGGGAAGAGCCCACGCCCGGTCCGGCGCGGATCCCTTCGGCGTCAGGCAATATTCATAATAGTAGTTCGCCGCGCCGATTGCGATTCCGGCAGCAGCGCAGCCGGCCAGTCCCAATATCCAACCGATCGTATTTTTTGCGTTCATTAAAAACACATCCTTATCACAGCATTACTGTCTTGCCGCATCCGGATCGAGCTTTAAGTTCGCACTGATCTCAAACCGGCTGCCCTTGCCGGCATTGCTCCTGACCTGGATGCTGCCACCCATATTCCCGATAAGCTTTCTTGCGAGCGAAAGCTCGCTTTCGGGGTCATCGAACAGTGAGGGAAGCCGGTCCTCGGGAATTCCGCTCCCGTTATCCGTAATTACAAAGGGATAATAAACCTTGCCCCTCACCGGAGGATCGGCGGAAACAACAAGGCTGATCCTGCCGCCCGCCGCCGTGCTGTGCACCGCATTTTCCAGAATGGAAACCATTGCCAGGAGAAGTCCCGGCTTTGCGCCGATCACCCTGTCGGGTACCTTCCCCTCCGTCGCACACGAGAAAATTATACCATTCTCTCTGCACTGGGGCCAAATTACTTTGCGCACCGTATCCACGCACTCCGACATCCTGAATGCCGCTTCGTCCCTGGTGCGAAGAGACAGGTCTATGCCTGTAATGCTGCCGATATCCTTTACCATTTCCGGCAGGCGCCCCGCTGTCTTTGCCACGGTCTCAAGCGCTTTCTGCTGCTCGGGGATATCCCTTCCCGCGAAGGCTGTCTTTGCCGTGTTCTCAATGCTTCTGAGCTGGCCGGTCATCAGATAGCGCATTCTGGTGATCGTCTTGATCTGTTCCTTGGCGCGAAGCGCCGCCTCCGTGCTGATCCGCCTGCTGCCGAGTTCCTCCTCGCGAAGCTTTGCCTGGATCCTCTCGATGCGGACAAGAAGGGCTTCCCGCTCTCCTTTGAAGGCCGCCTGCTTTTCGTCCAGCTGCGCCTTAAGAGCCTTCATGCCTTCTTCGTTTTTGCGGCTCTCGTCTGCGAGCTTTTCCTCGAGCTCCTTATCCGCCTTTTCACGGCGCTCCTCATAGTCCTTTTCGAGAGCTTCCCTGAGGTTTTTCAGTTCCTCCTCCTGATGGTCGGACACATCCTTGACCTGCCATTCCAGCTTCAGGATGCGTTCCTGGTACTGCATGTCATTTCGCCGGTATCCGTCCTCAAGAGCGGCATATTTCTCCTGCAGGGTCCGGACCTCTTCTTCCTTTGCCTTCAGGGCTTCGTCCCTTTCAAGCACGGCGTTGTCCATCTCCCTGCGGAGCTTTTCCTGGGCTTCGTGGATCTGTTCCTGCGTGCTCTGTTCAAGGGCCGCGCGCTCCGCCTCCATGGCGCTGTGCGCTTCTTCAAGATCCTGTCTTGCCTTTGCGGTATCCAGCAGGGCCTTTCTCTCGGCTTCCAGTGCCCGTGCCTGAGAGGCTGCCGCCTCTTCCTGTGCCTTCTGCACGGCATCCTGCGCTTTCCGGAGAGCCTCCGCGGTTTCATCGCGCATCTTCTCCAGCTCCGCTTCCGCCTCCGAGCGGGCCTTATTCATCCTGTCCGCCGCGTCCTCATGGGCCTTGCGGATTGAGAGCTGTGCCTCGTCGCGAAGCCTTCTCATCAGCTCGTCCGCTTTGTCCAGCGCTTCCTCGACGAGCTCCTCGGCATCCGCCTGCGCGCGGTCGAGGGCGATTCCCGCTTCTCTCTTCAGCTTCTCCTTTTCTTTGGAAGCCTTGCGCTCGAGCTCTTCCTTCTCCTCCTGGGCCTTCTGGACAAGCTCCTCCTTTTCCCTGGAAGCCTTCTCCTGCTCCTGGCTCGCTACCTCGGCGATGTCCTTTTTGTGGACACGCTCGACCTCCCGGAGGATATCGGTGATCTCGTTGAAAAGAACATAGATAATCGTGCGGGAGTCTTCCTTATAGGCCGCCGTCAGGATCGCCTGGAAGGCAACGCTGTCACCGCTGCTGCGCCGGATATTGACACGCGCACAGATGGGCTTTGGCTTTGCGAGGCTGGAAAGCTCGCTCATCATGGTGTGCATGAACCTCTGCTCCTCATAGGGCAGCATAAAGAACGGGTTCTTTTCGACGTGGTCGATAAAGGCCGCGTGGTCCTCGCCCACCACCTTTTCGATATAGCTGTTGCAGAAGAGCTCTTTTACATTGCCCGGTGCAAGAGACGCGAACACCATCACTCCGCTCGGGAGATTGTCGATAAAGTTCTTGATGTGCTCGTCGCTGGTTCTTGTAAACCTCCTGGACAGTCCGACAAAGACGATGCTGTACCCGATTCCCTCGCGGTGAATAGTCAGCGAGCAGCGCAGATCCACCGATTCCTCGGTGTGCTTCGGGATCAGATTGGTGTCGAAAACAATCGTGCAGGTATCGTCCGATGCCGGCGCTGAACGGATTGCGGCAATATCGACATTGAACTGCCTGGGATCCTTTTCGATCTCCTTTTCCAGAAAGCTGAGCGCGGATTTCTCTGACTTCAGGTGCAGGATTTCATCCGGCGTAAGCCAGACTACATCATCCGCAAGGAAGGTCAGTGCCTCCTTCGCCTGCCGCTTGTTAAAAAATGCTTGAAGAAATTCTTTTCCGAAATCTATTGGCGTTCGCATATCCCTGTTCCAGACGATATAATAGTGTGAAAATCCGGCTGAAATGCCGCATAAGACACCCTCATTTTATACCACCCTCTCATAAAGCATCAACCTTAAAATCGGCCCGGGGGCTGTAAGGGGGCGCGGCTGAATGCCCGGTGTGGTATACTGTTATCTGCTCAAAAAGAAAAACAAAGGCGAGGATAAAAATATGGAACAGAATATGAACTATACCACTGACAGCGACAGCGCCGATTCCATCATCACGCTCACGGGCGATGACGGAAAAGACGTTGCCTATGAGCTTCTTGACATGATTGCACTCAGCGGGGAAAACTACGCGGTAGTCCTGCCCGCCTCGGAGGATGCAGACCAGGTCGAGATTTTCCTTGTAAAGGATGCTGAGAAGGATACCAACACCTTTGTCCCCGTATCCGACAGGCTCACCGCGATGACTGTTTTCAACCTCTTTAAGGAAAAGAACAGGGAGTTCTTCGACTTCGAGTGAGCGCACCGTTCACCTGCCGGCCGGCAGTTTCTTTGCCTGCCGGACAATCCCTTTACGATTCGCAGATCCCGCGCATCAGGCCGGGATCGCTCTTAATCTTCCGGACTTTTCTGTCGTAGGTGTATATGCCGTTGACCTCGCCCTCAACGTCGGTCCATTGCGTATACACCGCCGCGGCAAAGCCCTCTTTTTTAAGACTCTTCATTTTTTCCATCAGGCCGTCAAACGCCTTCTGGACCTCGTCCCTCGATTCAAACTTTCCGTAGCCGTACAGGTTCTTCTGCATGCTGTGGCCCTGCTCCATCCACGGAAAGCCTCCGCATTCGGACAGCGCAAGAGCCCTTCTGCGCTCTCTGGTATACAGCAGGCGGAAGAAATAATGGTGCAGGCTGCTGAAGTCGCCCCCGCCCTGGTCAAACCAGCCGCTGGCCTGGTCGATGAGCCTGTCGGGATCTGCCTTCCTGGCGATTTCCGTCATCCTGTTTGTCTCGAACTGGCCCCAGCCCTCATTGAAAATAACCCAGACCGCGATGGAGGGATGCACCCGCAGAAGCTCGATCGTTTCCTTTAGCTCGCGCTCGAACTCTTCTCTTCCCTCCCTGTCCTGTCTGGAATGAAGCCGCAGGTGCCTGTCGCTGATCTTGAAGCGCAGCTGTGTGTGGAGCGTGGCAAAGTAGGTCACATACCAGGAGAGGATCGGGCCGCCTCCGCAGACCATATCCTGCCAGACGGCGATGCCCAGGCGGTCGCAGTGGTAATACCACCTCTGCGGCTCGATCTTGATATGCTTCCTGACCATGTTGAAGCCGAATCTTTTCATCTCGGCGATGTCAAAGATCATCGCCGTATCGGACGGCGGGGTATAAATTCCGTCCGGCCAGTAGCCCTGGTCCAGGACGCCCAGGTGGAACTGCTCCTTCCCGTTCAGGACAATTCTCGGAGACTCCCCCGCAGGGACGTTTCCGCGGGCGCTTCCGGCCGCCTTGCCGGAGGCATTTTCACGGACACTTGCTGCTGTCTTGTCGGCAGTATTTCCGCCGGTACTTCCGGCTGCCTTGATGGACTCGCCGGCCCCGCCGCGTCCCGTGGTGCCTCCTGACAGCCCCGCAGCGGAAGGCGGCGAAATGACACTTTTTCCGTCAGAAAGGGCGAACTGCCGGAGGGCAAAATAGGCCGCTGCTTCATCCCGTATGCCTTCCTCCAGCTCCGCACTGACAAGGACCCAGTACAGCCACGGCGTATCCTGCGTCCAATATTTTCTATCACTTTCAGGGATCCGGATGACGACCTCATCGCCTGCCGGCGTTTCGGCGCAGGCAATTTCCCTTCCAAGGAAACGCTCCACATCCTCCGGACGCTTTACATTGTCCTCTTCCCTGTCATAAATTCCCGGCGCAAAGACGCGGACTCTGAGCGCCGCGCCGACATCGCTGGTTGCGACATGCAGCAGCACGCAGGATCCGTCCCCTTCCTGCGTCCCGAAAACCTGTCGTATATACTGCTCCGGAACCCATTCCATCCAGACGCTCTGCCAGATTCCGCTGACGGCGGTATAGAACATGCCGCCTGCCTTTAATTTCTGTTTTCCCCTGGCGTGGAAGGATGTGTCGGTATCATCCTTTACCTTTATAAGGATGTCGCACTGCCCTTCCTCATCCGTCAGTCCCGTGATATCGAGGGTAAAGGGAAGATATCCTCCCGTGTGCGACCCGGCCGTCTTTCCGTTCACCCACACCTCGCAGGTCTGGTCCACGGCGCCGAAATGCAGAAGAAGCTTCCCGCAGCCTTCGGGCCTTTGCGGAGCCTTTACCGAAAGATGATACCAGAGACTTTTCCCCGGAAGGAGCTGCTTTTCAACACCGGAAAGCCCGCTCTCCGGGCTGAACGGGACCTGGATTTTCCCCTCATAGGCGGACGGCGGATCGTCGGAATCCGTGAACGCATAGTCCCAGAGTCCGTTCAAAACCGTGTAGGATGTATTCCTTACAAGCTGGGGCCTCGGATATTCCGAAAGCGTCTCCCCTGCCTTTGCATTTTCACTCCATATTGTCGAGAGCCTGCTCATTGTCATCCCGTCCTTTCCGATACCTTTGCAGAGGGTTTGATGCCTCTTACCTGTAAACGATTATACATCAGCTGAAATCTTTCGACGCGGTATTTTCCGCCGCGGACATTTGCGGTACACTGTTGGAATGAAACGGATTATTACTATTCAGGATATTTCCTGCGTCGGCAAATGTTCCATTACGGTCTCCCTCCCTGTCCTTTCTGCTCTCGGTGTGGAAACCGCCATCCTGCCGACCGCAGTACTCTCAACCCATACCATGTTCAAAGGCAGTGTCATCCGGAATCTCGAGGACACGATTGAGCCCTTCAGCCGCCACTGGCAGGATCTAGGCTTTACTTTTGACGCGGTCTACACCGGGTATCTTGCCTCAGCCCGCCAGATACAGCTGGTAAAAGACTTCTACGACAGATTCGGAGGAAATGACGTCCTTTTCTTTGTCGATCCGGCAATGGCGGACTCCGGAAAGCTCTATTCGGGCTTCGATGACGCCTTTCCTTCCGTGATGGCCTCTCTGTGCGGTATGGCGGACATTATTGTCCCGAATGTGACAGAGGCCTGCCTTATGACGGGAACCCCCTGGAAGGAGACTGATGACCGCAGCTATTATACAGACCTCCTGGAAAAGCTTGCCGCCCTTGGGACGAAAAAGGCTGCCGTCATCACCGGTTTTCCCTCCGCCCCTGGCAAAACCGGCGTAATCGGCCTTGATATCAAATCAGGAAGCCTTATCGAATTTTCCCACGAAAAGCTTCCCGTATCCTTCCACGGGACCGGGGATATCTTCTCGAGCGTAACTGTCGGCTGCCTTATGCGCGGCCTCTCCCTGTACGAATCGCTTGAAACGGCTGCCAACTTCGTCGAGGCCTCGATCCGCGAAACGATCCTCCATGATCCGGAAAAGACCTACGGCGTCGATTTCGAGGCAGTGCTGGGAATCCTGACAGGCAGAGTGAGAAATATTTCGGAATAGCAAGGACAAAGAAAGCCATGGAATACAGCAATTTAAGCGCCGGCAGCATCCGCGGCCGGCTTATGGATGTAAATGAGAAAATCGTAAAGGCATGTGCCGCGGCAGGCAGGAATCCTGACGAGGTCACACTCCTCGCCGTCAGCAAGACAAAGCCTGTCTCTGCCGTTATGGAAGCACTGGAAGCAGGCCAGGTATATTTCGGCGAAAACTATGTCCAGGAGCTGGTGCAGAAGGTTGAGTTCTTTTCCGGCGAGGGCACTGCAGACAAGCTGACAGGCAGCGAAATCCTGCCCCCGGACGCCCTCCCCTCTCCCGTCTGGCATATGATAGGGCATCTGCAGCGCAACAAGGTGAAATACATTGCAGGCAAAACCGCGCTGATTCACTCTGTCGACTCGGCGGCGCTGGCGGACCAGATTGAAAAGGAGTCTGCAAAGCGGGATGTCGTAAGCGATATCCTCCTGGAGTTGAATATCGCGGGCGAGGATACAAAGTGGGGCTTTTCGGCAGCGGACGCTCCTGCCTGTGCGGAGTATATAAAGCAGTCTCTTCCTCATGTGCGGCTTCTTGGCCTTATGACTTCCGCTCCATATACAGAAAATCCCGAGACCAACCGCGTTCATTTCCGGAACCTGAAGAACCTTTCCGACGCAATAGCCCGGGACGGGCTTTTTGACTGTGAGACTCCCGTCCTTTCCATGGGAATGACAGGAGATTATGAGGTTGCCATCCAGGAGGGCGCAACAATCGTGCGCGTAGGAACCGGTATCTTCGGGGAGCGTGATTACTCCAAAACATAAGAGCAGCAAAAACTGCAGCAGGCAGCCCGTACGGGCTGCCTGAGTTTTTATCATGGGCTCGAATTTATACCTTTAGAGTCTGCGCCTGCCGGTTATTGCGTGAAGTCCTGGTACATGTGCATGTGGTCATAGATGCAGACCCATGTGTGGTAGGTATCTCCGGTTACGCAGATATATTTCTTTCCCTCATTGGAAATCTGATAGCTTACCGCGCAGTAGCCGGACTCGTTGACAAAGCCTGTCTTTGCGCACTCGACAAGGCCGTGGTTGTCCTTGTCCTCGATCCTTCTTAAAAACCAGTTGGAAATCGTGATTCCCTCGGGATGCTCCTGTGTCGGCGTCGTGGTGTAGGTGTGCTTTGACAGGTACTCCCTGCAGGTTTCATTCTCGACGGCTGCCTTCATGATGACCGCCATATCAAGCGCCGTGCAGTAGTGGTTCTCGTCGTACAGGCCGATGCAGTTCGTAAAGTGCGCGGTGTCCGAAATTCCAAGCTCTTCGAGCTTCTTGTTCATAAGCTCTACGAAGGCCTCCTGGGATCCGCTGATGTACTCCGCAAGTCCCACTGCAGCGTCCGCACCGGACTCCAGAATCATTCCGTACAGAAGATCCCGGATCGTCGGCGTATCGCCGGGCATGAAGCCTACCACAGAAAACTTGTGTATATAGCAGTAGTCCGTCAGCTCCTGCGTAATCTCAAAGGTTTTGTCAAGATCCGCTTCCGTCAGGTGTTCCGCGGCGACAAGGAGGGTCAGCACCTTTGTCATGGATGCGGGAACCATCCGTACATCGTAGTCCCTTCCCGCCACAATCTTTCTGTCGTCAACGCTCACCAGCGCGATATATTTGCTCTCGACGGCCTCGTCCGTGATCTCTTCGACATCCCCTTCATCCGCGAATACGGCAAATGCGCCGGGGGTATCATCCTCCGGAATCTTCTCGACAAAGGAGGATCCTCCTTCGCCGGAATTCTCATCCGTCCCGTCCGCTGCGTCGCTGCCGGTCTGCGCTTCCGAAGCCTCACCGGAAACGGAATCCCCCTGCCCGTCTGCAGCAGAATCTGCAGGATCTCCATCGCCTTCCGGCAAAGTCTGTCCTTCCTGCCCGCCGGAGAGGCCTGCCGCCGTCTCATTCGCGGCCAGGTTCACGGCTTCCTTTGCGCCGCTTTTCCCTGCCTTTATTGCCTTTACACCGAATATCGCCAGAATAATAACCAGTACAATTAAGAGAACAGAACCGATGACCATCCGGCGCATTCTCGCAATTTCCTGCCTGCGCTTTCTAAGACGCTCCTGTCTTTTCAGATCACTGATTACCTTTCTGTCCTGACGATATCTGTCATCCTCATTGTATCCGGTTTCACGGCGAAATCCGGCCGGCTCGCGGTACCTGGTATCCTCGCTGTAGCCCTTCTCACGGCGGTATCCGGCCGATTCACGGTATCTGGTTTCCTCACTGTATCCGGTTTCCCGGTGGTATCCGCTCTCCCGGCGCTGCCCGGTGTTCCGGCGATATCTGCCGTCCTGCGGCTGCCTTCCGGATGCACGGCCTGCGCCGGAACGGCCCGCACTGCCTTGACTGTCCGGTCTGTCCTGTCTGTATCTGTCATCACCGCCGGGACGGGTTCTTCTGTCACTTAGGTTTTCCATTCCTGTGTATCAAATCTCCTAATTCATCAAGCCCGCAGGCAGCAGGCACAAGCATCAGTACATAGTATCTGAGAACATAGCGGCTCGAGGCCTCCCAAATTTCGTGGAACAGCATGCCGCCGATAATCATCATGATAATCAGCGCCGCCCCGTGGCTCATCCTTCCCTTTTTGAGCACCTGCACCAGGTAGAGGCAAAGCCCAAGGTAAATCAGGGTATGCATGACATTCATGATCCAGTGCAGGATGGTACGCCCTGTGCCGTAAATAATCGAAGTTTCAAGAGCAGGCTGCAGTTCCACATGCCTGCTCGTCTCCTCGAGGTTTCTCATGGAAGCGCAGGTCGGATCTCCCCACTGTGAAAGAAACTTATACAGGAAAAACTTGACGCCGTACTTCGGATTCCGGGCAAAATATTTCAGCCTCTCTACGATGAATTCCTTTGCGGCCGCATCCGCCGCATCCTTATCGCACCCGTTCTCCTTATACAGCCGGACATTCAGGCCGTCGTACCAGCCGTATTTTCCCTCTGCTTCATCGAGTCCCATCGCAATGTGCGTTGTCTTCGGCATTCCCTCAGGAAAACTCTCAAGTCCCGCCGCCCTTGCATACGCGGTACCTACGGCGCTCCCTGCCAGCTTCACCGCAGCGGCAAGGAACAGCATCAGAAGGAGTATGCGGACCGGCGCCTTCCATTTTTCTTCGCAATTCGCTGCTCCGGGCGCTGCCGGTGCTTCGGGCTCCTCAGTTTTCCCCGGATCAGCCGGCTTTTCGGATTCCTCCGCTTTCTCCGGCACGTCTCCCTGTCCACTCACGAGCCTTGCCGCCAGTATCAGTTCCATCGCAACCAGCGTGATCAGGCAGTTCTGCTTGATAAGGACGGCAATGGCAAGGAGGATTCCGGAAAGGAGAATGTCCTTTGTTTTCCCTGATTTCAGGTACCGGATTTCAAGGTAAACAGCCCCGAACTGGGGAGCCATGCTCCAGATGTCATTGTAGATGTTCGGCGCATAGGTGTAGAAGGCGAGCATCCCGAAGGAGAGCGCGGCCGCCAGCTTTTCGGCGCGCCTGCTGCCGCTGATCTCCCAGGTCATCTTCTGCAGCAGCCGGACACAGGCCGCGATCGAAGCCGTATTGAGCAGCGTATATGGCAGGAACCGGTTTTCGCCGAAGATCCGGTGGAGAATCTGCCCGCAGAGTACATAGCCGATCTGGAATGGGTAAACATCCATGTAGGAGCCCTTCTGTGTGAGCTCGGAGAAGTCCCCCCGGGAGAAGGCGTTGATAATCGTATTCAGGGTGTTCGCGTCGTTTGTCGGGAGCCCGCGAAGAAGAAAGATTAAAAACAGGCTGTACGCGGCGGCAAAAAGAATGGACGCGGTCATCAGAGCGGAGTTTTTCCCCGCACCGCTCCTGTCCGCCAGCCCGGATTTTCCCGTTCTCCAAAGAATCAGCAAAAGGATGGCCAGGGCAAAAAGAATGAGCAGTCCCGTCCTGTCCTTCAGGATGACATAGAGATCATTCTCCTCATAAAGCCGGAACTCCATCCGCGTCACCAGGCTAAAGCCCAGCACCAGCACTGCAGGGAGCGCCGCCGCAAAGCTCATGAGAAGGTATAGGAAATTTACAAATCTGGTCCTTTTCCCGTTCATAAATATTGATTGTAACATAAAAAACCCCCGTGTTCACCCTTTGGGGAAAACACGGGGAATGTTCGCTTAAATATACCTGTCAGAACCGGTTCCGGTCATTCTCAGCAGTTCACATATTTGTGAAGTGTGCTTCTTACTGCGCCGGGACCTGCGATCTCTTCCGCAAAGTAGCCGATCACGAGATCAGCAAGTCCAGCCTGCTCAAGGTCGACACCGAAGATCTGCGCGTTCTTAAGAAGCGGCATTACCTTCGCGGCGATCTCTTCCTTCGAAACCTGCTCGCCGAGCTTGAAGTCCGCAACATATTTGCCGGCCTCTTCAAGGAGCGGATCAGCGGAGGGCTCAAACGCATTGCCGTTGTCATCGACTGCCATGAGGTATCTCAGCCAGCCTGCGAAAACAAGCGGAATCCTGGTCAGGCTCTGCACATCCAGGCTCTCGGATGCCGCATAGGCCTTGATCGTCTCGCCGAAGCGGATGGAAAGCTTCTGCGATGTATCAGTCGCAATACGCTGTGGCGTATCGGGCATGAAGGGGTTCGGGATACGTACGTTGACAACCGTGTCGATGAACTGCTTCGGATCCAGGACGCCCGGATTGACAACAACCGGAAGGCCTTCCTTGTAGCCGATGATGCTGACAAGGCTCTTCAGGTCCTCATCCTTCATCTCATCGGAGATCTTTGTGAAGCCAAGCAGGCAGCCGTAAACCGCAAGAGCTGTGTGCAGCGGGTTCAGGCAGGTGCAGACCTTCATCTTCTCAACCTTGTCGACCGTCTCTCTTTCTGTAAAGATAACGCCGACCTTCTCAAGGGCGGGTCTGCCGTTCGGGAAATTGTCCTCGATTACAAGGTACTCGCTCTCCTCTGCGTTGACGAACGGAGCGACATAGGTCTTCTTGGAGGTGATAACCGGTGCCAGGTCCTCAAGGCCGTCCTGCTTCAGGATTTCTTCAACGGAAGCGTCCGGTCTGGGTGTGATCTTGTCGATCATGGACCAGGGGAAGGAAACCTTGGAGGAGTCGTTTACATAGTCGACAAATTTCTTCTCGACGAGGCCGTTTTCAGCCCACTTCTTTGCGAAAGCATCCATGGCCGCATACAGCTTGTCGCCGTTGTGGGAGCAGTTGTCGGTGCTGACCATCGCGATCTTCTTCTCTCCCGCCTTGAATCTTGTGTAAAGGAGGGAAGCAACCTTGCCGATGTAGCTCTGGGGCTTTGCGGGACCTGCAGCGAAGTCGGCCGTGACTGCCGGCAGTTCATTTCCCTTGCCGTCCACAAGGCTGTAGCCCTTCTCTGTGATCGTGAAGGTAGCCATCTGAAGGGAATCGCTCGAGAAGATTTCCTTCATTCTTCCGTATTCAACATCATTCTCGGAATCCAGGATGACGGACTCTGCGATGGAGCCGATCACGGTCTTCTCGATGCTGCCGTCTGCCTTAAGAGTAACAAGGACCGAGAAATTGTCGTGCGGTCTGTACTGCTTCTCAACGATTTCATAGTCAAAGCCTTCCGCAACGATAAGGCCCTTGTCATCCATGCCTTCATTCAGCATTCTCTGTGCGAGATTTGCCTGGAAAGCGCGGAAAATATTGCCGGCGCCGAAGTGAATCCATGTGGGCGCTGCCTTTGTCTTTTCGATCATGGCCTCTCTGTCGTAGTGCGGCAGATCATAGCCCTTGCCGGTCCATTCCTGTGTGTTCTTTAATCCTTCAGTACTCAGTTTCATGACTTTTGTCCTTCCTTCTTAAGAGTCGTTCCGGTTTCTCTCTGTATAAGAGCCGCTCAGATTCCTCTCTTCTTTGCCTTGTCGATTGCTTCCCAGAGGCCGTTGATGTAGGTCGCGCCGAGCGCTCTGTCATAGAGGCCGTAGCCGGGCATTGCAACCTCGCCCCAGATCATGCGGCCGTGGTCAGGACGAATCGGGCCGGAGAACCCTGTCTCATAGAGGGCTTTTACGATCTCATAGACATCAAAGGTTCCGTCGGAGGACAGGTGCGCTGCTTCCTCAAAGTTATCGGGAGTGATGAACTTAAGGTTGCGGACATGCGCGAAATGAATTCTTCCCTCAAGGGCGCGGATCATGTGCGGCAGGTCATTCTCAAGGCTTGTGCCGTAGGAGCCTGCGCAGAAGGTAACGCCGTTATGTACGTCGTCAACTGCCTTCATCAGGCGGAGAATGTTCTTCTCATTGTTGATGATGCGGGGAAGTCCGAAAACGCTCCATGCCGGATCATCGGGGTGAATTGCCATCTTGATATCATACTGGTTGCAGACCGGCATGATGGCCTTCAGGAAGTAAACAAGGTTCTCGAAGAGCTTCTCCTCATCGACATCCTTGTACATCTCGAAGAGTTCCTTTACGTGCTCCATGCGCTCAGGCTCCCAGCCGGGCATGACGGTTCCGTTCATGTCGCCGGAAATGCTGGCGAACATCTCTTCGGGATTGATTGCGTCAACGGCTGCCTGTGTGTAAGCAAGTACGGTGGAGCCGTCGGGCCTTACTCTTGCAAGCTCGGTTCTTGTCCAGTCGAAAACAGGCATGAAATTGTAGCATACAAGATGAACGTCTTCCTTGCCGAGGTTCTCAAGGGTCTTGATATAGTTTTCAATGTGCTCGTCTCTCTCAGCTGTGCCGACCTTGATCGCGTCGCTGACGTTGACAGACTCGATACCGGACAGATTAAGACCTGCAGCCTCGATCTCCGCCTTCAGGGCGTGGATCTCTTCCTGTGTCCAGAGCTCGCCGGGCTGCTTGCCGTACAGTGTGGAGATAACGCCGGTTACGCCGGGAATCTGGCGGATCTGCCAGAGCTTAACCGTGTCGTACTGTGAGCCATACCATCTGAGTGTCATTTCCATAGTGTTAATCCTCCAATTTGTTTTGCGTATCTGTTTTTGCTATATTGCTTTTCTTAATGTGTTTTTATTATCGCTTCCCGCGTCCTGAAAAACCATTGTCCCGGTTGTTGTTCATATTGCAAAACTTGCTGTTATACCCTATTCTTGTTATAAGACCTCCTGATCAGGCTGGCATTATCAGGCAGAAAGGATCCGACCGGCATGAAAAAAAATCTGCGCTCTGCATTCAACACCAGACAGTACATGCTTTCAGAAGACTTCGAAATCTTCTACTACAGCGACGTGCACTTTCACATGGTGGGCGCCCATCAGCATGACTACTATGAGTTCTATCTCTTCCTCGAGGGAGACGTGCAGATCCGGATCGGAAATACCGTTTATCCTCTCCATCCGCGGGATGTTGTGATTATACCGCCCGGCATCAGCCACCAGGCCATCGTTCCCGATTCCGATATTCCCTACAGGCGCTTTGTCCTGTGGATCAGCAGGAGCTACTGCAACGAGCTTCTGCGGCAGAGCCCCGATTACATCTACCTGATCCAGAAGGCCTCCTCCGCCAAGGAATATATTTTCCATTTCCATGAAGACCGCTTTACAACGCTCCACGCAAGAGCTTTAAGGCTCCTCGAGGAGATTCATTCCAACCGCTACGGCCGGCTTGCGGCAATCACGCTCAGCGTCAACGACCTGATCCTGACCATCAACCGGATGGCCTACGAGCAGGAGCACCCCGATCAGACCGAGGGCAGCCAGGATCTTATCGACAGCCTCATCGGTTACATCGATTCGCACCTCGAGGAGGATCTCTCCCTGGAATCGCTGGCGGGACGCTTCTATGTCAGCCGTTTTTACCTCGCCCATTATTTCAAGGAAAATATGGGTCTTTCCGTGCACCAGTACATAACAAAAAAACGTCTCGCGCGGTGCCGGGACGCCGTTATCAGCGGCGCCGGCATCACCCGGACGTTTCATGAGTATGGTTTCAGTGATTATTCGGCCTTTTACAGGGCCTTCAAAAAGGAATTCGGCATTTCACCGAAGGAATGCGCGCAGATCATGGGCGCAGTGCCGGAAAGGTAACCCGGCGGCAGCAAAGCGGCTGTGCTGCGGCTGCAGTGCCGCTGCGGCGATATTGTCTACGCCGGATTATTTCCTGCTCTCCTTCGTGTTCTTCTCCTCGCCGCCGGTGCGGTTCGCGCCTTCGATGTCGCCCGCAAGCGTCTTCTTTGCAAGCTGCATGCGGAAGCCGGCGTCAATGAAGTCGCAGTGCTTGCAGAACGGATAGTTCTGTCTGCCCTGTGAAATCTTGGTAAGAACGTCGCGGAGCTTCTTGGAATTCCAGACCTCCTTCAGCGTCATCTCGTTCAGGTTTCCGAAATTCGTGACCTCCAGATTGTCACAGCAGCAAAGGCCGACATTTCCGTTCGGTGTGATCCACATATCCGTAAACGGCAGAAGGCAGGGCTCTGTGATTACCTTTTCCGTCGCCTGCTTGTTCGGGGCAGAGCCCGCGCGGTTGGTCAGGACCTCCTGCAGGTATCTCATCTGGATCTGGATGACCACATCCTTGAATTCATCCGGATGCGCTTTCACATAATCGTAGATTTCCTGGATGTTGTCGTGGAGCTTGTACTCCATCGCGTAGTTATTGATGATGATCTGGTTGACATAAGGCTTAATCGCGCGAAGTCTTTCCATAGTCAGGATAAGACCGTTCGTGGACATGAAAATAAAGCTGTCCGGAAGCTTTTCGCGCGCATATTTGTGGAATTCCACGATCCTTGTGTCAAGGAGCGGCTCATTGTTGCCGTACAGGGTTAGGTGTCCCTTGTAGCCCCAGTCCGCCAGCTGGTCGATGATGGACTTGTAGAGATTCTCATCGATCTTCATGAACGGACGCTTCTCGTTGTTGACGCTGGCCGAGCAGAAGGAGCACGTCGAGTTGCAGCGGTTGATCGTCTCGATATTGACTACATGCGGCATCGGGGATTCCGGCTGCTCGAGAAACCACTTGCAGTACGCGTCCTGCGTCTTTCTTCTGGTCGTAAACTGAAGCTTCAGATACGCCTCTGCGGCCAGATTGGGGAAATACTTCCTCGCGTTCCAGCCGAATTTACCCATAAAACTGTTAATTGTAACAGGCATTTCTACTTCTACTCCTTAATCCGTCGTTCTTTGACTTTCATGTCAGCCGTCGGCTTTTAGTCGTCAGTCGACTTTCAGTCGTCAGTCGACCTCGACTTCATTTTCCTTCGTCTCTTCGTGATATTCCTTCTCCGTGTTGACATTCCAGATGTTGGCTTTGTCAGACCTGCCGGAAAGGATGTTCCTGACTGTCTCAAAGGAAGTGCACATCGAATGGTCGATGTTGTTGTATCTGTGCTGGCCGTTTCTGCCGACGCAGTAGAGGTTCGGGATGGTATTGAGCCAGTCCCTGAGCGTATCCATCTCGTCATAGGTGTCGAAGTACGCGGGATAAGCCTTCTTAACTCTCTCAACGTGCGTATCGAGCACATTCTTTTCGCTGTCGATCAGCCCGAGCTTTATCATCTCTTTGATGCCGAGCTGTGCGAAATCCTCATCCTTAAGAGTCCACAGGCTGTCGCCCTCGTTGCAGAAATACTCAAGGCCGATCCAGACGGTGTGCTCAAGATCCTTTACAAGGTAGGGGGACCAGTTGTTGTAAATCTGGAACCTTCCCATCGTCACGGACCTGTCATGGACATAAACCCAGTTGTCCGGGACAATATTCCCGACCGTCTTCATCTTTGTCTTGTTCTCAAGATTCAGATGGTTGATCAGGACGCCGACAGTCATGTAATCCCTGTAGGGAAGTCCTGCGGCGATTCTCGCGGGATCCGCGGGCACGTCGTTCATTCCGGCCACCAGATCCTTGATCGGCATGGAAGAGATCACGACATCGCCGTCGACTTCGGTCTGCTTTCCGTCCTTTTCATAGGTTACGCCCGTGATACTGCCGTCATTTCCTCTGTGGATGGCAACAACCTTCGCCCCTGTAAGGACGATGCCGCCCTTCCTGCGGATTTCGTCAGCAGTTACGTCCCAGAGCTGGCCGGGGCCGAGCTTCGGATAGCTGAATTCCTCAATGAGGGATGTCTCTACCTTGCGGTCCTTTTTCCCGAACTTCTTCTCGATGGCGTTTTTCAGCACCGCCATGACCGAAACGCCCTTGACTCTCTGGGCGCCCCAGGACGGGTCGATCTCCGACGGGTGTCTCCCCCAGAGGTTCTCCGTGTAATGCTCGAAGAACATGGAATAGAGCTTTTTACCGAAACGGTTAATGTAAAAGTCCTCCAGCGATTTCTCTTCCCTCTTGAAGATCATTGCCTTGAGGTAGCTGAAACCTGCGACAATGGTTGTACCAAGACCCATGTTCGCAAAGGTCTCGGGCTTCAGGGAAATCGGATAGTCAAAGAACTTGCTGTTAAAGAAAATTCTGGAGACGCGGTTTCTCCTCAGCATGACGCGGTCCGTCTTCTGGGGATCCGGCCCTCCCGCTGTGAGCGTCACATTCCTGTTAAGCAGGATATCATCTGCTGCAGGGGAGCCCTGCTTCGGCAGCATTCTGTCCCACCAGGCATTGACCTCAGGCACCTTGGTAAAAAAGCGGTGACCGCCCATATCCATACGGTTGCCGTTATATTCGACTGTGCGCGCAATGCCGCCGAACTTCTCACTCTCTTCGAAAACAACCACCTCGTATTCGGATGACTTGTCGAGAAGCTCAAATGCAGCTGTAAGGCCCGCAGGACCTGCGCCTATGATTAATGCTTTCTTCACAGATAAAACCTCACTTAAGAAGATGATAGTTAATCTATATTCTAACACGGGCGGGTTTCATTGTATAGACAAAGGCCTCCCGACTGGGCTAAACTACGGATATGAATAAACGGAAAGACTATATCTCTCATATCCCTCTGCTCATATATTTTCTGCTTGTTTCCTTTGTCCTGATGCTGCTCTGCACCAGGTCGTCCTTCCTGTATCCCTACAACAACTGGGACGATGCCAACAGCTATCTGACCATGGGAAAATCAATGATGCACGGCATCCGGATTTACAGGGATATTTTTGACCAGAAGGGCCCCTGGCTCTATTTTCTCTACGGCCTGTGCTCGCTGGTTTCCAGGACCTCCTTTAAGGGCGTATTTATTATGGAAATCCTGTGGGGCGTATTCGACCTGTGCTGCATGTACAGGATCCTTCGCCTGTTCATGAAAAAGGAAACGGCCGTTTTTCTCCTGCCCGTTTTATTTGCCGTGTCCTATTCCTCCTGGGCGTTCTACTGGGGCGGCAGCGCCGAGGAGCTCTGCCTTCCGTTCATGCTCCTTCCGCTGTTTTACCTCCTGCGCCATTACAAGACGCGCCCTTCCGAGCCTGTTCCCACAAAGGAAATCTTTATCAGCGGCCTCTGCTGTGGCGTGACAGCGGGAATCAAATTCACTCTCCTGGGCTTTTATTTTGCCTTCATGCTGATGGTGCTCTTCTCCTGCCTAGCAGCAGAAAAGTCCGGCGAAGAGGGCGGTGCAGGAGCTGCCGCCGGGGAGGGCGGTGCGGGAAGCCGCTTCGCGCACGCCGTCTCGACGTTCCTTAAGGACTGCGGCATTTTCCTTCTCGCCATGGCTCTGCCGTTCGTTCCGTGGATCATCTTCTTTATCGCGACGGGAACATTGGATGACTTTTACAGGGTTTATATCTACACCAACGTATTCCTCTACAGTTCCTTCGGTGCCAATGACAAAGGGGAATCGCTCTACGACAGGGTTTACAATCTCGCAAAGCTCCTCTACTGGCTCATATGGGACAACCTTCAGTTTTTCCTGTTTATTATCACAGGCTTTTTCTACATGCTCTTTAGGAAAAATTCCGGCTTCCTTCTGCGGATTGTCTGCCCGGTTCTTTTCTTTTTCACCTTCCTTGGGATTTACGTGGGCGGCGCACATCTTCCCTACTATGCCCTACCGCTGACCGTGTTTGCGGCTGCCGGCTTTATCCTTGCCGGGCGCCTTATCGAGCCTGCGGTCACCGCCTGCTGCGCAAAACTCAAGAGCCTGTCGAAGGAACGTGTGCTTTATATTTTCCCTGCCCTTTCGCTGTGCGTCTCGCTCTTACTGGCGTATCGCTTTTCCGCCAACAGCTTCTACCTCTCCTTCGATAAAGAGGATGTTTTCCTGACTTCGTTTGCGGAGGATATCAAGAGGGATAATCTCCCGGAGCCCACGCTCCTTAACTACAACTGCTTTGACTGCGGCCTCTATACCGTCGCCGATATTTATCCCACCTGCTACTGGTTCCAGACCCAGACGCTGCCCGTCAGCGATATTCTGGACGAGCAGTACCGCTTCATCCGCGAAGGCATCACCGATTACGTGGTAACCAGAGATAATTTCACGGATCTTCTTTATGAAAAATATGAAATGATTGACAGCTTCCACCAGATCATAGGACCGGACGGCTGGGAATTCGATTATTACCTGTTCAGGAGAAAGGACCTGTGATGCCTGATCGCGGTTATATTGGGTCCCGCTTTGTCGAAGATAAGGGAATCCAGGTTCTATACAAATACTCTTTCATGATCACGAACACGGGGTTTATGTAAAACGCCCTGATTCTGAACCTGTTTGGACAGGATAGAAGTTCAGATACCTGATCTTCTCTATGCTGGAAACCATTCAGGTTTACAGCATCGGCGTCGTCTGGCTGACGGGAGGGAAGAAGAACTTCACCTGGTTTCAAACTACATTTGGTAATCCTTAACAAAAAGTCTGACCACATATTAATGAGTTACTACAAAAGCCCTTATTTCTAGCACATATATGCCACATTAATGCGTGCGAACATCACTAGCCTCATATTCTTTGCTCTTATTATTACTACAGTTCCAGTCTCTTATGTTTTATGCAACCGCTGACTGCCCGAAATCACGGACAGTTTTTGCGCTTACATAAGTATAGCATATAGAACAGCTGTTTGGAACATGCGTTCTATATGCTATCTGTTTTTCCCTTGAGTGAATACACTAAAAGAGGGCAGCTGAGCTACCCTCTTTCAATAATCTCATGTATTTCTATTATCTGGAAACACCTACGACGTGAAGATATTCGTCTGTTCCGCGTGCTACCGTGACATTGTATGTCTGGCCTACGATCAGGAGCTTCTCGCTGCCCAGATCAGATGTTGCATCGATCTGGATCTTCATCATACCGCCGCTGGTATCAAGAGACATCATGTAGTTCTCGTTGATCTCGTCCACACGGCCTGTTACGGTAATCTGGTTGGAATCAAGCGCTGCCTGTGCCGGATAGCTGCCGTCTGTCCATGTGAGCTTGGCTGCGTGCAGGTACTCATCATTGCCGCGATAGACATCTGCTCTTACGTTCTCACCCGTGAAGAAGGTCTTGCAGTATGTGAAATCCGTGTTGTTATCCAGCTTGATCTGCATCGTGCCGCCGCTGGTATTCAGGTAAAGCATTCCGTTGTTGGAATTGGCTGCAACAGTTCCGCTTGTAGAGGTTGTTGCCGGTGTCGAAGCAACCGGTGCCGAATAAGAAGCTGCCTGTGAAGTATCAATCGCATTGACGATCTTGGCTGCGTGCAGGTAAGCGTCCTCGCCTCTGTATACCGCAACTGCGATGTTCATGTTCTCTGCAACAACACCGACGCTGCTGGTATCTGTTCCGGCATCAAGCTTGATCTTCATTGTGCCGCCGCTGGTATTCAGGTAAAGCATATCAGCAGTTGTTCCGGATACGACAGTTCCCTGTACCGCGATGGTTCCGGGCACGTTAAGCGCCGCTGCGACAGTTGTCTGTGCGGAAACTGCGGATGATGCGGAAGAGCCGCCCGAGTAGCCGCCGGTTCCGTCGGAAATCCTGACTGCGTGGAGAACTGCGTCAGATCCGCGGGCAACACCTACTGTAACCTGCTTTCCGATATAGAGAACGGAAGTTCCGGACAGATCCGTTGAACTGTCAAGAGCGATTGTCATCTGCCCGTCCGAGGTATTCAGATACATCCTGTCTGATGTCGTTCCGTTGCCGATCGTTCCCGTAACATCCGTGATATTGGATGTATCAATGGAGAGGCCCAGAGAATTGCTCGTTGCAAGGATCTTCTGTGCATGGAGGTATGCGTCATCGCCGCGATAAACATCGACATAGACTACACTTCCTGTAAGAAGGATTCTGCATTCGCTGAAATCTGTTCCGTTGTCCAGCTTGACAACCATGACACCGTTGCCGGTATCCAGATTAAGCATGCTCGACGTTGTGCCGTTGGCAACCGTGCCCTGCACTCTCGTAACCTCTGCGGCATGTACCGAGAATACCATGACAACAACCGGTATCATTGCGGCCAGCAGGAGTGTGAGCCCAAGACTGATTTTAGTAAATAATCTGCTTTTCATGACCTTCAAAAGCTCCTTTCATGCTCCGGAATTCTCTTCGATTAACAATTCCGTAACTTTTAAGGTTCCAAATGTAATAAGATGATAATAAATTCCGAGATAAAATGCAATAGTTTTTTTGAGAATTCATAAATATGTTATGAAATAATCTCTTGAAATTTTCACAAAGCGGCTTTTTAGGGCTCAGACACTGTCTTCATTATGATATCCAAGTCCTGTATATATAATCAGAAATTCCCATTTCAGCTGCTCCTTGACGACCCTTCCGATTCAAATTTATTAATTCAGTCTTGTCTGTAACATTTTTGCAATCAGCCTTTCGAACCGTACCTCATCCGCACGGTAGAGAAAATCGCAGCCCTTCGCAAGATATGGGAGGAAACTTCTTTCGAAGCCATTTGTAACCATCGCCTCCCAGGCTTTGCAGCGTCCGAAGAGCGTGAATTCTTCGCAGACGTAGGAGGAAACTGCCTTTGCAGCCATTTGTAACCATCACTTCCCAATCTT
>CADBPC010000072.1 GCA_902796425.1 uncultured Lachnospiraceae bacterium | reverse complement strand
TTAGATTCAATATTTATGAAGGAGATTTGTATGATGCAGTCTAAGGAAAAGATTACAAGAGCAAACGCCATGGATATCATCCGGCGCTTTGCCAAAGAATACAGAAAAACCCTTGGGAAGGCACCGGCCGAAATCATCATCGTAGGCGGCGGCAGTATCATGTTGAACTATAAATTCAGGGCTGCCACAAAGGATTTTGATGTGATTCTTCGGGCGGCTTCAGGAATCAAAGACGTGATAGCAAGATTTGCCGACGAGAACAATCTTCCCAGAGATTGGATGAACTCTGACTTTGTAAAAACGGCCTCATATTCCGATGCACTGAGGGAAGTATCCCGTCATTATTGCTGGCTTAATAATCAGACTCTGGAGATCCGAACCGTCTCAGGAATTTATTTGATTGCAATGAAAATGATAGCGCACAGAGATTATCGCAACGACATCTCCGATGCGATCGGGATCCTGGTCGAAGAGGCTGAAGCGGGAAACAGCTTTTCCTATGATGATATCGAAGCCGCCTACCGTAAACTGTATAATGAGGCACCAGATCTCAAAACACAGGAACAGTTTCGCAATATTTGTGCAAAGAGTATCGGGGAATTAAAAAGCCTGTATGCTTCTCAGCGAAACATGGAGTCTTCTGTGGGCGATCAGCTTATCACCTATATTGAGGACGGTGTCAAAATCAATACAAAAAATGTAACAGATGTCGCAGCCCGCATCCGCGAGAAGATGAATAGAAACCAATAATAACGGATATTGCTCTCTCTTGTGTTTAACTGCTCTTAGAGGTTATCAGGTTATTACATCTGAACCGGGGGCAGAAATTCGTCAGTTTTTTCCGGTTACTCCGTCCATGGGCGCAGGGACATGCGAGGCGAACATTCCGCCAGTCTGCGAAGAAGGCGCGAGCATAGCGCCGCCGGCATAGGATTGTTCGAAGCGCACTTTGTGGAAAGCCTTCATAATCGGACAGCCGTCAGGACAAAGTGCGCAAGTTTCCGGAGCCGGCGGCGAATAAGCGGCGCAGCGCCGCCGAGCAGACCAGGGTGAGCCGGCCATCCCCTGCGCCCTGGACGGCTGAGTCAGACACAAAAAGACTGTGAAGTCCCTTCCCCGACTCACAGGTATTTCAGCAGATTCCTGAACACCACCTCATACCCGCTGGCGTACATATGCACCCCATCGATTGCGAACTCCTCCTTCTGCTCGCCGGCCTCGTTATACAGCCCGTCGTTCACATTGATATAGTGATAGCCGAACTTCTCCGCGAGGGCCTTTACGCGCTCGTTGCAGGCCGCGATGTTTTCCGGCGTGCGGTCCTTCATCCAGGAGGTGTCAACGCCCGGCCTGTCCAGATGGAGGTTTGCGGGATAATAGGCCATCAGATAGAATTCGGTCTCCGGGAGCTTTTCCCTGGCGATGGTCAGGATCTTCTCATAATTCTCCATCAGCCGGTCCATCCAGTTCTCACCGTAAATGGCGGAGTTCATGTCATTCGTCCCGATGTTGATAAAGACCTTTGAGGGGCTCGGCAGCAGGAGCACTGCGTCGATCTCCCGCAGGAAATCCTCTGTGGTCGTCCCGCCGATGCCGCGGTTGTAGATAACCTTGTCAATGCCTGCGCTCGCCGCCATTTCACAGACGGGGAACTGTTCCATAAGGGAGGATCCCGTAAAAAGGATCGCGCCCTCCTTCGCTGTGCGGTTCAGGATCCGGAAGTTGGCAGCCTTTGTCGCCTGATCCCGCTTCATAAATGCCCGCATGGCCTCCCGGACCATAGTGCCTGCGTCATTCCTGTCTGCTGTATTTTCCGAATTGCTGCTCATCCGATATCCTCCTTGAAGTATGTTTTTGTCTTTTGTCATTTCGCAGTTTCTCTTTGCAACTGCATGCGTTGGAGACAGAAGCTTGTTTTTTCGCTCTCTTACCTATTATAGTGTGTATCAGGGAGAGGTAAAGAATAATGGAAAATGGAAAAAGGAAAAATTTTTCTCTTTTGCTGACAGAGTGCCTGATTGTCGTGATTATCGTCCTGGCGGTGCTGCTGCCGCAGCTGATAGGGACGGTCACGATTTCCGGTGCGGGAGGGGACTGGCGAAGGTATGATGACCTGCAGGGAAAAACCATCGGGGTTACAGACGACGCTGTCCTCTCAGAGCTGAAGGATGACTGGTGGAAGGACTCCGAAATCTATCATGCACAGGATATCTTCGAGCTGGCAGGGCTTGTTTCGGACGGGGAGCTGGATGCTCTTGTGATCCGCGCGGAAGAAATGCAGTCCGTTCTGGACCGGTTTCCGCAGCTGACCCGGATGCTGGACACAGGCACGAATGTTTTTGTCCCCGGAGAGAAAGAGAGCGATGCGGCTGTCATGATCAATTCGGCAAATTATGCGTATCGCACGAGCAGCCGCTCCCTGGATACACTCGCAAAGCCCGGAACAAGGATTGCGGGACTTACAGGTTCAGAGCTGACTGCATTTCCCGCAATGATCTATCCGGACAGCGAAATCATCAGTCTCAACAACTTTACGGACATGTTCGCCGCTCTCGAAAGCGGGAGGGCTGATGCGGCGGTCGCTTATCTGACCCAGCTCGATGGCCTGCACGAAAGCTATGAGGACCTGGCGTATATCTGTACGCCGCTGGCGCGGGTGGAATACGGCTTCGGAACCCAGACGTCGGAAAAGGGTAAAAAGCTGAAACAGGAGCTGGACAGTTATCTTGCGGAATTAGAGCAGAGCGGCGAAGCTGCGCGCATCGCGAAGAAATGGGGCGAAATGACGGATTCGCAGGACGCCTCCCTGCATTTTACCTTTACCGGTGAAAAGGGAACCCTGCGTGTTGCAACGCCCGGCGGATGGTTCCCCATGACCTATTTTTCCGGGAATGAACTCACAGGGCGGTTTATTGAGGTTGTGGACGGCTTCTGCGCAAAGGAAGGCTATACCCCGGTCTATGAGTGCGTGGATTACCCCACCGCCATTGCGGGAATCAACGCAGGCACCTATGACATTGTCGCCGACAGTATTTTTATTACGCCGGAGCGGCTCGAACGCATGAACATCACCACGCCGGTCATAGCGTCGGATATGTATATCGTAGTCAAGGAAGCGCCGGAATCGGTCACCGTCCCGAAGTCGCAGATCTTTGTCAAGAGGCTCACGGACGGGTTCAGGGTCAACTTTATGCGGGAAAACCGCTGGAAAATGATGCTGAGCGGCCTTAAGACGACGCTGCTTCTGGCGCTGGCCTCCTGTATCGCGGGTACGATTCTCGGAGCGGTGATCTGCTGGATGCGGATGAGCCGAAGCCTTGCCGCCACGGCCTTTGCGCGGCTGTATGTGCGTCTGATGCAGGGTATCCCCATCCTGGTGCTCCTGATGGTGCTCTACTACATTGTTTTTAATAATGAGGCCATGTCTGCCTTCATTATCTGCGTGATCGGCTTTTCCCTGGATTTTGCCGCCTATTGCTCCGAAATCTTCCGGAGCGGTATCGAGGCGGTTCCCGCGGGCCAGGCAAGAGCGGCGAAGGCGCTCGGCTTTACCCCTGTGCACGGCTTTACAAAGGTCGTTCTGCCGCAGGCTCTGAGGCACATCCTTCCCGTGTACAGCGGGCAGCTGATCTCCATGGTGAAGATGACCTCCGTGGCGGGGTATATCTCCGTGATGGAGCTGACCAAGGTCTCGGATATCATCCGAAGCCGCACTTATGACGCGTTCTTTCCCCTGATCACCACCGCGGTCATTTATTTTCTGCTGTCCTATCTCCTGATAGCGCTCCTGAAAGCGGCGGGCAGCAGGCTTAACAGCGCCGCCGGCAGCAGGGTGCTGAAAGGCGTCAACAAAGACATAAACCGGGAAGCGGTATCCGCGTCCGGCAAAGAGCCGAAAACCGCAGTCCGGCCGGAGCCCGGAGTGGAGCTTCTTGAGGTCAGGGGCCTGAAAAAGAGCTTCGGGAATGTCACGCCCTTAAAGGAAGTTGACTGCAGCGTCCGGTCGGGAGATGTCATATCCATTATCGGACCTTCCGGAACGGGAAAGAGCACCTTCCTCAATCTTTTGAATCATCTGGAGGAGCCGGACGGCGGCAGTATTGTTTTCCACGGTGAAAATACGCTGGATAAGGGCTATGATCTTTGCCGCTACCGCAGGCGCGTGGGAATGGTGTTCCAGTCCTTCAACCTGTTTTCCCATCTGACGATCGCGGAGAATATCATGCTGGCGCAGACCGAGCTCTTGAAGCGCAGCCGCCAGGAGGCCTGGGAGCGGTCGATGGAGCTCCTGAACATGGTAGGGCTTTCCGGCAAAGCGGACAATTATCCCTCCGAGCTCTCCGGCGGACAGCAGCAGAGAGTTGCCATCGCCCGCGCAATTGCCATGGATCCGGAGATCGTGCTCTTCGATGAGCCTACGTCCGCCCTTGACCCCACCATGGTGGGCGAGGTTCTGGCCGTCATCCGGAGCCTTGCAAAAGAGGGAATGACCATGCTCGTCGTGACCCACGAGATGAAGTTTGCAAGGGATGTTTCGAACCGCGTGTTCTATATGGACGAAGGTATCATATATGAGGAAGGGGATCCCGGACAGATCTTTACCGCGCCACGCAGGGAAAAGACAAGGCAGTTTATTGGCCATCTCAAGGTCTTTAATTATCACCTTACCGGGAGCGATGAGGATATCCTCGGGCTTATTTCGGCGGTCGATGACTTCTGCCGCAGGCATATGATCGGGCAGAAGCTCTGGCATAAGCTCCTGACGGTCGCGGAGGAGCTGTGTGTCAACGTCGGATCCGACCGGACGGATGATGTGGATATTTCCTTTGAATATGCTCCCGATGAGGGCTGCATTCAGTACAGCGCCTCGTACGCGGGGCCTCTTTCCGACCCGACGCGGGATAAGGACTCCATTCCCGTCAAGCTCCTGAAAAATGTGTCTGAAGACTTGAGGTACGAGGCCCTTGAGGGCAGGAACCGGATCGAGGGGAGCATCCGCGAGTAACCGGGGGCGCGTCACCTGCGGATTTCTTTTACATACTGGGAGGGTGATTTTCCCTTCAGCCTCTTAAAGAGCCGGGCAAAATAGGCCGCGTCCGGGATGCCGCACAGGGCTGCGGCCTCCTGCACGGAAATATCCTGCGAATTGAAAAGGAAGATGGCGTGCTCGATCCGCTTTTCGCAGATCCATTCCGTGAGGGTCTGCCCGGTTTCCCGCTTGAAAAGGGCGGAAAGATAGCTTTTGTTGACCGCAAAATGCGCCGCGATTTCCTGAAGGGTCAGCTCCGGCTTTGCGAGGTTTACGGAGATGTAGACAAGGACCTTCTGTATGATCGGGGAGTACTTTGCAACCGAGCGGGAGCTGACCAGCATGCTGTATTTGCGGATCATCTCCCCGCTCAGCTTCTGAAGCTGGGTGACGTTTACCGAATTTTCGATCTGAATGGCAATGCGGCGGGACATATCATCCAGATAAATCGGATGCACGCCGCCCCGCTGCGCAGCCTTGCGGCAAAGGGTGTTCAGGACGATCATATAGTTCTTCTGGTCGCGCATGGGATTGGAGAAGCGCCTGTCGAGGCTTCCGAAGACAGGGTCCCGTCCCCATTTTGCCGCTTCCTGCGAATCGCCGCGCGCAATCGCGGCCATCAGTTTCTCTTCGACATCGTACCGGTGCTTTAGCAGCGCGGCTGTGTCATTGTCATCGGCAAGTCTTGATTCATCTCTGTAGCTCAGCTCGTCCGAGCCCTCCTCCCGGTAATACCGCACAGTATACGGGCCCGAGTCCCGGAAGATCGTAACACCTAGCGTCTGGATGAAGGCTTCGAGGACATTTTCACCGCTGATCCTCGGAAGAGTCGAATAATACTGGGAAAACAAGTCCGCAAGCGAGGCGGGGATGTTTTCCTTATGGAACAGCTCCCGGATCTGTTCGGGTCCCGGGACCTCCTGCAGATAGGGTCCGATCAGAAACAGAAGAGGCGTCTCCTCCTGCATCAGGGGGATCAGGATGTAGTGGCAGCGGAAGCGGTCTGTGACAAACCAGAAAACCCTGCCGGAATAGAGCTCATCCGCGGTAAGCTCATCCAGAAAGGGGACCTGGCTGCCGGCAAGGATTGTCTCCCGAAGGCCCAGGTCCGGACAGTCTATCTTCAGGAGCTGGAGCGTCGTCAGCTTTGTCTGCATATTGATCCGGTTCATAAAATCCTCTGTGAAGTTCAGAAGAATACCGGTCACGGAATCGTTCATACTCTCCTCCTCTGGCGCTTCCTTTGGGGCGGCTATGCCTGCGGATAATACGATAATATTTGGTAAATAATATACAATATTTTGCCAAGGAAAAAATATACAAATATTATCCTTTAAATAACAAATATCATCATGGCAGAGGGTATTTGTATACGGTACAGTCGTATTAACAAAACCAGAGACGCCGCTTCGGCGGCAGGATTGTACCAGGAAGGGAGTACATAATGAGTAACACAAGCAAGTATGATGTCGGAAACGGTATCCACCGCGTACCGACGTGGCGAATCGCCGGATATGTCCTGAACAATACGGCGACCAACCTGTATCTGTTCATGATGAACTTCATCGCTTACTACTACAGCATAAATTAAATAAGTAGCTATATTTTCATGTCTGTGCTATACTGATTCCAGCATATCAGGAGAGGTATCAGTAATGGCACA
>CADBPC010000071.1 GCA_902796425.1 uncultured Lachnospiraceae bacterium | reverse complement strand
GCCGATGATCGAGCAGACAAGAGAGATTGTAAGGAAGTTCAACTCCATCTACGGCGAGACTCTTGTCGAGCCGGAGATCATGCTGCCTGAGAACGAGGCGAGTCTCAGGCTCCCCGGTACGGACGGCAAGGCAAAGATGAGCAAGTCGCTCGGCAACTGCATCTATCTTTCCGATGAGCCCGGCGAGGTCAAAAAGAAGATCATGAGCATGTTCACCGACCCGGACCATCTGCGTGTCGAGGATCCCGGGCGTGTTGAGGGCAATACGGTATTTACCTACCTTGACGCCTTCTCCAGGCCGGAGCATTTTGCGGAGTACCTTCCCGACTACGCAAACCTCGATGAGCTCAAGGATCACTACCGCCGCGGCGGCCTCGGGGATGTCAAGGTCAAGAAGTTCCTGAACAATGTCATGCAGGAGACGCTTGAGCCCATCCGTGAGAGAAGAAAAGAGTACCAGAAGGATATCGCGTACGTCTATGAGGTGCTGAAGAAGGGAACCGAGGCAGCGGAGAATAAGGCCGCAGCGACGCTCTCGGAAGTAAAGAGCGCCATGAAGATCAACTATTTTGACGACACGGAACTGATTCAGAGACAGCAGAAGGAATTTGACGAAGAGCTGAAGACTATGGCCGAAGGCGGCAGAAGGAGGAGATAATGAATTACAGTGAGGCAAAGGAAAAGCTTGCAAAGTACGGGCAGGAGCATGCGCTTGGTTATTATGATGAGCTGACAGAGGATCAGCAGGAAGAACTCCTTGCCCAGATTGAGCATCTGGACTTTTCTCCCATTCACTATATCAAGGACAGGGACGAGCTTCCCGCGCGCGGCGTTTTTGAGGATCTCGGCGCCATGGAGCTTGATGAAATCGAAGCCAGGAAGCAGGAGTTTCTTGCGACAGGCCTTGACGCGATCCGGCATACAAAGGTCGGCGCGGTTCTCCTTGCAGGAGGCATGGGAACACGTCTTGGTTCCGACAACCCGAAATGCATGTATGACATCGGCATCACAAAGCACGTCTATATCATGCAGCGCCTGATCGAGAACCTGATGGATGTTGTAAATGCGGCCTCAGAGGGACAGGATCACACAGTCTGGGTTCCTCTCTTTATCATGACCAGCGACAAGAACCATGAAGCGACGACAGGCTTCATGAAGGAGCACGACTATTTCGGCTACAACAAAGACATGGTCTTTTTCTTCAAGCAGGAGATGGCGCCCGCTACAGACTATGAGGGCAAGGTCTATCTTGAAGAGAAATACCGCATCGCATCCTCCCCGAACGGCAACGGCGGCTGGTTTGTTTCCATGGACCGCGCGGGACTTCTGGACAAGATCCATGAACTCGGCGTGGAATGGCTCAACTGCTTCTCCGTGGACAACGTCCTTCAGAGAATGGCGGATCCCGTCTTTGTCGGCGCTACGATCGAATCCGGCGCCGCGGCAGGCGCAAAGGTCGTAAAGAAGGCCGCCCCCGATGAGAAGGTCGGCGCCATGTGCCTTGAGGACGGAAAGCCCTCGATCATTGAATACTATGACATGACACCGGAGCTGATGGCGGCAAAGAATGAGAAGGGCGACCCGGCCTTCAATTTCGGCGTTATCCTGAACTATCTTTTCCGTGTCGCAGACCTGGAGCGGATCATGAACGACAGGTTCCCGCTGCATATCGTTGAAAAGAAGATACCGTATATGGCAAAGGACGGCACTTATGTCAAGCCCGAAAAGCCCAACGGTTACAAATTCGAGTCCCTGGTGCTCGATATGATCCACCAGCTTGATTCCTGCCTTCCGTTCGAGGTAAGAAGAGAGTATGAGTTCGCGCCGATCAAGAACAAGACCGGCATCGATTCGGTAGAGAGTGCCCGCGAACTCTGCAGGCAGAATGGAATCGAACTCTGATTCAGGGGAAAAGGAGAACAAAACAAATGAAGATTCTTGTTACCGGCGGGGCCGGTTTTATCGGAAGTCATACGGTTGTCGAGCTGCAGAATTCGGGCCACGAGCCGGTCGTACTCGACAATCTGTACAACGCGAGCAGTAAGGTAATCGGAAGGATCGAAGCGATCACGGGAAAACACGTTCCCTTCTATAAGGCGGATATCCGTGACAGAGAGGCGCTCGCGGAGATTTTTGAGAAGGAAAAGCCCGAGGCAGTCATCCATTTCGCGGGATTAAAGGCAGTCGGAGAATCAGTCCGCAAGCCCTGGGAGTACTATGAGAACAATATCGGCGGCACGCTGACGCTTGTCGATGAGATGAGAAAGCACGGCTGCAAGAATATTATTTTCTCCTCCTCCGCGACAGTGTACGGCGATCCCGCGTTCGTTCCGATCACCGAGGAGTGCCCGAAGGGCCAGTGCACGAACCCCTACGGCTGGACAAAGTCCATGCTCGAGCAGATCCTTTCGGATATCCAGAAGGCAGATCCCGAATGGAACGTCGTTCTGCTGCGTTACTTTAACCCGATCGGCGCCCATAAGAGCGGAACCATCGGCGAGAACCCGAACGGAATCCCCAACAACCTGATGCCCTATATCACCCAGGTTGCGGTCGGAAAGCTGGAAAAGCTCCATGTCTTCGGCAATGATTACGATACACCGGACGGAACGGGAGTTCGCGATTACATTCACGTCGTGGACCTCGCAAAGGGACATGTGTGCGCCTTAAAGAAGGTTGCGCCCGGAAGCGGACTTTCGGTCTACAATCTCGGCACCGGCACCGGCTACAGCGTGCTGGATATCGTAAAAAACTTTGAGGCCGCGACGGGAAAAAACATCCCTTATGTGATCGACCCGAGAAGGCCCGGGGATATAGCAACCTGCTATTCCTCCGCAGAAAAGGCCAAAGAGGAGCTCGGCTGGGAAGCGCAGTACGGCATTAAGGAAATGTGTGAGGACGCCTGGCGCTGGCAGAGCACGAACCCCAACGGGTACGGCGACTGACCGGCAGGCCATACGGGATACGGTTTATGCGAATCTGGTTTAAGGAATGGAAGGACGGGAGACTTTTAAAGGACACGGTCGTCTCGGATGAGAGTGACGATACGAGGACGCACAAGGTCTTCCGCAGTCTTGAAAAAGCATGCATGCAGTTTGACCTCGCGCAGCCGATCTGGCTCGATAAGTCTGTTAAGGATTTTCAGAGGCACAGCCGCTGCAGGTTTACGCAGGACGCATTTATTGAAGAGATTCCTTTTGACTATCTTGAGATGCACGTCATTGAAGAAGACTGACGGGTAATCCGGCACATGAAGAAAATTGCTGTTTTGTTAACGATCCTGCTGCTGACGTCTGCGACGCTGGTAGCAGGTCTTTATATAGGCGGATATCTTACGCCCGGGAGCGATACTGCGCCCATAGTAACGCCGATTCCGGAGGAGACGCCTGTCCCTTCGGAAGAACCGGCTTCCCCGGAAGGTTCAGTCCCTGCGGACGGACAGGGCACAGCCTCCGGGCAGGTTCCGGAGGAGCCGGAGCAGATCGGGATGCCCCGCGAGTATTCCTGTGCGTATGAGCGGCTCACCGGTAAGGAACAGGAAGTCTACCTCCAGATCTGCAGCGCGCTGAAGGATTTTCGCGAGGTAAAGGTTTCAACCACAGACAGGGACCTGCTCGAAAAGGTGTACAGCTACTGCATGGCGGATCACCCCGAAATTTTCTACGTCGGCGGCTTTACCTTTACCGACCGCCAGGTGGGGGGCGTTTCCACGGAGTTTACCTTCCGGGGAAACTACCTGTTTACGAAGGAGGAGACACAGGCTCTCAGGGAGGAAATCGAGCTTGCCTCTGACAGTATTCTCTCGGGGATTCCGGATCCTTCCTCCGATTATGCGGCGGCAAAGTATCTCTACGAGACAATCGTCCGGATGACAGAGTACGATCCCGACGCGCAGTACAATCAGAACATCGTGTCGGTCTTTACTTCCGGAAGGAGCGTATGCAACGGTTACAGCAAGGCGCTCCAGTACCTTCTGCAGAGGGCGGGAATCGAGGCCATGACGGTATCCGGACAGAGCAGGGGCAGTTCCCACGCATGGGTCGTCGCAAGACTGGACGGTGATTTTTATCATATCGATGTGACCTGGGGAGATGCCTCCTTTTCCGGGGAGGACGCAGGAACCGCCGCGCCGGGGGACTGGATCAACTACGATTATCTCTGTGTTACTACGGGTGACATCTCGGCGACCCATACGGCCTCGGATGAGGTGCCGGTCCCGGAGTGCAGCGCCGACGCGGACAATTATTATGTCAGAGAGGGCAGGTACGTCACGGTCTTTAACGAAGAACTGCTCCGGGAGATATTCCGGACGCCGCAGCAGGTGACGCAGGACGGCGGAAGCGTGTACAGCCTTCGCGCCTCCCATGAAGCCTATGAGGACCTTACGTGGGAGCTCGTGGAAAACAGCGGGATCTATCGCTTCATAGATACGCCGGGACAGGTTCACTACACCTCGGACCCAGACATGCGGACAATGACATTTTTCGTGAGCGGCGGCTGATTCACAGAATAAACACAATTATGCTTTATACTCATAGAAAACCTGATAAGTAATCAGTTCCGGAGGAAACAACCGATATGAGTGATGAATATAATAATCAGTATAACAGCGGCTATGATTACCGCGGAAGTTACGACGGGGCAGGGGACCCGGAAAAGAAAAAGAAAAGAGGAAAGGGCAGGACGGCACTGCTTGTGGTGATCCTGGCCGCGGTTTTCGGCGTACTGGCGGGTCTTGGCGCGTTTGCGATCAACCGCACCTTTGGAAAGGATGCCGTAAAGACCTTCCCGGACGGATCGATTGAATGGTCCTTCGGAAAGGACGGATCAGGCTTTAAGTTCTTCAGCAGAAAAGGATCCGGTGACGCCGCAGCAGACGCAGAGGAAGAAGAAAAAGAGCAGGAAGAAAAGGCGGAAAGCGCCGAAGAGAAGGAAGCTTCCGATTCCGGCAAGTCAGCTGCAGAGACTGTGGAGAAGGCCGGCGGACTCGAGCTTGTCAAGACAGATCCCGTGGAGACAAGTATCACCCAGGTTGCCGAGAATGTCATGCCTGCCATTGTATCGGTCTACAATCTGTATACAGTCACCAGCCAGGACTGGTTCGGGCAGACCTATTCCAGGGACGGGAAATCAACCGGTTCCGGCATCATTATCTCTCTTACCGATGATGAACTTCTCGTTGCGACCAACAACCATGTGGTCGAAGGGGAGGACTCCCTTGAAGTCCAGTTTATCGATGAGGAGACTGCCGTTGCCAATATAAAGGGAACAGACCCCGACAATGACCTTGCGGTTATCGCCGTAAGTCTTGAAGAAGTGAGTGAAGATACACTCGAAGCCATCCGGGTTGCAACGCTCGGTGATTCGGACAATCTTAAGATCGGCGAGCCCGTCGTCGCGATCGGCAACGCCCTTGGCTACGGACAGTCGGTAACAAGCGGCATTATCAGCGCCCTGAACCGCGAGATGAGATCCGAGAGCGGCGGGACGGAGATCTTTATCCAGACAGACGCGGCGATCAACCCCGGCAATTCCGGCGGCGCGCTCGTCGACCTTCACGGAAATGTCATCGGAATCAACTCCAGTAAGATCGGCTCGACCGAGGTCGAGGGCATGTGCTACGCGATACCGACGGCAAGGGCGGTCCCGATTATCAATAACCTGATGGCGCAGAGCACCAAGACAAAGGTTCTCAGTGAGAGCCAGGGATATCTCGGTATCCGCGGTGTCAGCGTCACATCACAGGTTGCAAACGCCTACAATATGCCGCAGGGAGTCTACGTTGCGGAGCTGATTGAAGGTACGGGTGCAGCCGAATCCGAAATGAAAAAGGGAGATATCATAACGCATCTTGACGGCGCCGTTATCCGCTCAATGGAAGAACTGCAGAAACAGCTCCAGTACTACGAGGCGGGGCAGGAGATTCCGGTGACGGTCCGCAGGGCCGATAAGGACGGCGAATACGTCGAAAAGGAGATCACCGTCACTCTGAGCAAAAAGGAGAATGTCAGCCCGGAGGAGGACGAGAGTGAATCCGAAAGAGACAATTCCCGCGGTCAGGATAATAATGAAGGCCGCGGAGGAAGCTATTATTACGGCTTCCCCTTCGGCGGCCTGTTCGGATTCTGATCGGTTATGCTGATTTTATGAAAAAGCCTTTATTTTGCCAGAAGGCGCCAGGCTTCTTCATATTTTGCGATTGTCCTGTCGATGACATCCTGCGGCAGGTTGTAGTCGCTGTCGGGATTGGCCTTGAGCCAGTCGCGGACATACTGTTTATCAAATGAAGGCTGGCTGTGCCCTTCCTCATACCCTTCGACAGGCCAGAAACGGCTGGAGTCGGGGGTGAGCATTTCATCCGCGAGAACGACATTCCCGTTCTCGTCGAGACCGAATTCAAACTTCGTGTCAGCGATGATTATGCCGCGGCTGAGGGCATAGTCAGCACATCTTTTATAAAGGGAGATGGTGGCGTCACGGATGACGGACGCATACTCCTTTCCTTTTCCGGGGAAAGCCTTTTCCAGGACCTCGATGCTCCTCTCAAAGGAGATATTCTCGTCGTGATCCCCGATTTCCGCCTTTGTGCTCGGCGTATAGATGGGTTCGGGAAGCTTTGAGGATTCCTTAAGTCCCTCCGGGAGACGGATGCCGCAGACCTCTCCGGTCCTGACATAGCTGGCCCAGCCGCTGCCGGTGATGTATCCGCGGACAATGCACTCGATCGGGAGCATTGTGAGCTTGCGGCAGAGCATGCTCCTGCCTTCAAAGCTGTCATTCCGGAAATACTCGGGCATATCCTTCACATCCACACTGAGCATATGGTTGGGAATAATATCCTTTGTGAGATTAAACCAGAACGCGGACATCTGGGTCAGAACGCGTCCCTTACCTTCCACCTTGTTCTTAAGAATGACGTCGAAGGCGGAGATGCGGTCGGTTGCGACCATGATGAGAGCGTCTCCGATGTCATAAATCTCTCTTACCTTACCTTCCTTGACCGGACTGAATTCTTTCATAGATAACTCCTCTTTGTTTGGCTGCCGCCTGACAGCGGCAAATACAACGGATGACAGACACACAGTATAGCGTATAGGCGGGCGGTTTTGCAACCAAGGAAAAACTTGCAATCGCCCCGGAAAACAGGTATTTTCTCTTTGTATGACGAAAACAAATATAACAATCGGTATACTCGCGCACGTTGACGCGGGCAAAACTACTTTATCAGAGCAGATTCTCCTTGGATCCGGGGCAATCCGGAGGGCCGGACGCGTTGACCACGGCGATACCTTCCTGGATACGGACGAAATGGAGAAGAAAAGGGGCATTACCATTTACTCCAAGCTGGCGAGATTTAAGCTGGAGGACCAGCCCTTTACACTGCTCGATACGCCGGGGCACGCAGATTTTTCTCCCGAGATGGAGAGAGCGCTGCGTGTGCTGGATTATGCTGTCCTTGTAATCAGCGCGCCGGATCTTATGAGAAATGAACTGATTGATCCGCAGGTGCAGATTCTGTGGCGCCTTCTGGAAAGGCATAAGGTCCCGGCGATCCTCTTTGTCAACAAGATGGACCAGCTCCGGGCAGAGCATCAGGGCGATGACGAAGAGCTCCGAAAGGCCGCGGTTCAAAGACTGGTCAGTCAGCTGGGCGAGGGCCCGGTCCTTTTTGACGCCAGACAGCTTTGTGAGGATAACATGGAGAGCACGGCTGTCTGCGATGAAGAACTCATGCTAGAGTATATGGAATCATCCAGGGACGTGACAGACGAAGACGTCGTAAGGCTTACCGGGCAAAGGAAGCTCTTTCCTGTTTACTGCGGTGCTGCACTTAAAGGTGAGGGAACCGAAGCTCTCCTCGAAGGTCTCGGGAGATACTGCAGGCCGAAGGACTATCCGGATTCGTTCGGCGCCCTTGTCTATAAGATATCGAGAGATGAACAGAATACCAGACTTGTGTGGATGAAGCTGACGGGCGGCAGTATATCCGTGCGCGACAGTATTTCACAGGAAAACCACAGGTATGCAGCCGCATCGGAGCAGGCAAAGGACGATGCCGGGGAGACGGACAGTGAGGAGGAGAACCTTCGCATCGAAGAAAAGGTCAGCGGCATCCGCCTGTATTCCGGGGAGAAATATGAAGCTCTGACCAGGGCTTCGGCCGGAGAAATCGTTGCGGTAGCGGGACTTTCCGCCGCCCAGGCGGGAGACGGCCTCGGCCTTATGCAGAACTCACCGGAGGACCTCCTTGCCCCGGTTCAGATGAGCCGTGTCACGACTCTGGAAAAAACAGACCGCTTTACGCTTTTATCCTATCTAAGAACCCTTGAGGAAGAGGAACCCATGCTCCACGTCGCGGTCAGCGAGCAGACAGGCGACATAACCGTACAGATCATGGGCAGGATCCAGATCCAGATCCTGCAGCAGCAAATCCTGGAACGATTCGGCGTCCACGCCATTTTTTCACCCGGCAGGACCGTTTATAAAGAGACGATCCGCAGGCCCGTTCTCGGAGTCGGGCACTTTGAACCGCTCCGCCATTACGCGGAGGTACATCTTCTTCTGGAGCCGGGAGAGCCCGGGAGCGGCCTTGTTTTTGAAAACAGGACACCGCCGAACCTCCTTGCCGCAAACTGGCAGAAACTCATCATGTCGCACCTCGAGGAGAAAAGCTTCAGGGGAGTCCTTACGGGCTCGGGAATCACGGATATAAAGATTTCTCTTCTCGGAGGAAGAGGGAGTATCAAGCACACCTGCGGAGGTGATTTCCGGCAGGCGACCTGGCGCGCCGTCCGGCAGGGCCTTATGAACGCGCAGAACATCCTTCTGGAGCCGTTCTTTGATATCCGGGCGGTCGTTCCGCAGGCAAATGTAGGAAGAGTACTGACCGATATCGGCAGCATGGGAGGCGGAGCCTTCCTTGCGGAATATGAAAATGACGGGACGAGCGCGGGGACAGGGCTCAGCGTTGTGTCAGGCTATTGTCCCGCATCCTCTTTCGGCGACTATCCGCAGGAGCTGACGGCCTTTACCGCGGGAAGGGGAACGATCACGGCGACGCTTTCCGGCTACAGACCCTGCCATAATGCGAAAGAAGTGATTGAAGAAGCAGCCTACGATCCGGAGCTTGACCGCTATAATCCGTCCTATTCGGTGTTTTGTTCCCACGGCGCCGGTACGCCGGTTGCCTGGGATCAGGTCTATTCGAAAATGCACCTGGATACGGGATGGAGACCTTCAAAGGAGGAGGGACCTTTCCTTACGGACGACTACTATACCTATGCGCAGGAAGGGGATTTCCTTAAAGAAATCGCTCAAAGGGATACACCGGACGCATCGCTGCCGTACAGACAGGAGGATGCTGCGGATCCGGAGAACGCGGGAAGTGATGAGGAAAACGCTGCTGCCGGCCATGTGATCGGCAAGAATGCGGCAAAAGAAGAGGAACAGGATTTTGCAGCCCGCAGCAGGGCCTACCTTGCCGAGCAGAAGGAACTCGACACCATTTTCGAGAGAACCTACGGCCCTGTCAGGCAGAAAATCCTGCATGAGGACAACCGCGCCTTCTATGAGCTCTTAAGACAGGGCTTTGATGAAGAAACCGCACAGGAAATCCTGGCCGCCCGGAACAGGGAACCGGACGATGAAAAGAACCCGTCCGACCCCAGGTATCAGGACAAAATCGACAAAAAGCGGCAGAAGGCCGCCAGCGCTACGGAATACCTTCTGGTTGACGGATATAATATTATCTTTGCCTGGAGTGATTTAAAGGAACTGGCGCAGCGGGATATCAAATCCGCCAGGGACAGTCTGCTCGATATTCTCTCCGATTACGCAGGATATAGCAGGAATACGGTGATCGTCGTCTTTGACGCATATAAGGTCGCCGGCGGAAGAGGAGAGGTCTACAGATATCACAATATTGACGTTGTTTACACCAAGGAGGCGGAAACGGCAGATCTGTATATTGAAAAGACGGCCCACGAGCTTGGCAAAAATCACAAGGTCACAGTCGCGACTTCAGATGCCGTGGAACAGGTTATTATCTTCGGAACCGGAGCCCTGAGGCTCTCCGCGAGAGGCCTTTTGGAGCAGATCCTTATTGCTAAGGAAGAAATGAGAGAAAAATATCTCTCATAGCACGCGGGAACAGGACGGAAACAGTAAGGCATACATTATTAAACGGGAGAGAAAGGAAAACCGGGGCGCATAAAAAGCGGCACCGGTTGTAAACCAGAGATGAAGGAAAACAGACAGAGGGATAACAGACGGACGGAAGCAGTGCAGAGAAAAAGCACGGGGAGCGAAGAGCGGCTGACAAAGGAGAATACCCAGGCCAAAACCAGATGCAAATATTCCGGCAGGTGCGGCGGATGCGCAATGATCGACCTGCCGATGGATGAGCAGATAAAGAGAAAACAGGAGATGGTGCAGGGATGCATCGGCGCCTACGGCCCTGTCGAACCGGTGATCCGGATGAAAAACCCGGACCGGTACCGTAATAAGGTAACTTCCGTCTTTGCACTCGATAATAAGCGACGTCCGGCCTGCGGCGTTTACCGGATGGGAACACATGAACTGATCCCGGTGCAGAACTGCCTGCTTGAGAATAAGCGTGCTGATGCGGTGGTAAGGATGATCTTTTCCATGCTGCCCCGCTATGGACTGAAGGTGTACGACGAGGATTCGGGATTCGGCCTTGTGCGCGCCGTGCAGGTAAGGTCCGCGCATTGCGGCAGAAACCTTATGGTGACCATCGTAACGAGCAGTGCGCGTTTTCCGAAAGCACAGTACTTTGTGGAGGAACTGACGAAAGCCTTCCCGGAGATTGTAACGGTTGTACAGAATATCAATGAGCGCAGCACCAGTATGATTCTGGGCGAGCGTGAAAAGGTCCTTTTTGGGGACGGATATGTGGAGGACACCCTGCTTGGGAAGCGGTTCCGGATTTCATCGCGCTCCTTCTATCAGGTAAATCCCGTCCAGACAGAAAAGCTGTATAACATCGCAATCGACTGTGCAGGCCTTACCGGAAAAGAACTCGTGCTGGACGCTTACTGCGGAATCGGGACAATCGGAATCTGTGCATCGGAAAAGTGCAGGGAAGTTATGGCCGTTGAAATCAACGGCGATGCCGTGCGCTGTGCGGCAGTGAACGCAAAGCTGAACGGGGCGGACAATGTGAGCGTTTATGAAGACGACGCGGGCCGCTTTATGGAAAAACTGGCCGATGACGGGAACGCGCCGGATGTTGTATTTATGGATCCGCCGAGGAGCGGCGCCACGCAGCAGTTCCTTGATGCCATCATCAGACTCATGCCGCAGAAGATTGTATATATCTCGTGCAACCCAGTGACATTGGGAGAGAATCTCAGCGTATTGACGCAGAGCGGTTACCGCATGAAAAAGGCTGTGCCGGTGGATATGTTTCCTTATACAGGACACGTCGAGACCGTAGTTTTGCTGACAAGAAATACATAATGGAAGGCTGGGAAAGCCTGAAATAAAGGGATTTCCGCGTTCCGGAGTC
>CADBPC010000070.1 GCA_902796425.1 uncultured Lachnospiraceae bacterium | reverse complement strand
CGGTTTGTTTCGAATGAGATTGCCGAAACAATGAGATCTTGGTAGAGGATCCTGTCGGAAACTCACTGCCGTGAATAATTCAGGTTTGTTTTCTCCTCCTTTTTCTTTCGGTCTATGCGAAAGAAAACGACAGAAACTCCATCGTTCCCTTGCCATAATAAGTCAGCAGCAGCGGAGCAGTGCCGTATTTTTCTATCGAAGCTGATATCTCCGTCCAGTTTTCAGCCTTACAAACCTTCATCTCTCCAAGAGTCTTTTTTCCGTCAGAGATTACGATCTTTCCTTCTCCGCTGCCTCTCACTTTCAGCGTGAGATGTACATTTCCTGTGAAATCAAAATATTTATACCCTATCAGCGTCTTATCTTGTATCCCTGTGATGTACCGTTCTTCATTGCTGTGGGTAACACAAGGTATCCCCTCCGCTCTCTTATCGAACTGGATATGGGGCATCCTTCCATTCGTGATATTGCATGCGATTGCTGCCGGATATTCTCCCCGCGCGAGCAGCGGGCCTCCGTTCAGTCCGCAGGAAGTCACTTCGACCTGCGGGATTGTTCCATCCTCCAGGATCTGAATCGGTTCCGCGCATGCCTGTCTGCTGAATTCCGTGCCATGTGTATTTCTATGATAAAAGATATACCATTTTCCATTTATGCATTCTATGCTTCCATGATTTGTTCCTGTCAAATTCAGCCGGTCTTCTGGTTTTCTTCCGTGATAGCCAATATCGCCGCCGGATATGATAGTTCCCCTGTATACAAAATCTCTGTCTGGATATCTGCTGGTCGCGTAGCACAATTCATGATTGTATTGTGAGGAATAAATGAAGTAATACACGTTTCCGATTTTACGGATAGAACTTGCCTCATAAAATGCATGTCCCTCAAAGCTGGTCCCTTTCGCAGCGAACTGTCCTGGAATGAGGCGAATCGGCTCTGAAGCTATTGTGAGCATATCGTCCTCCAGTGTCACTACATTAGCCCCCATCACACCTTCCGGTTCGTTCTCCACTTCTTCCCGGCTCTTTTTAAACATCATCATCTCCGCCTGTATCAGCTGCTCTTTAAATTCTCCTTCTGATACTTTCGGCATCCTGTCTTCCGGCAGCGCCAAAGACCATCCATAGTACAACCGGATGACACCATTGTCATTTATGACTCCGGGATCGCCTGGTACAAAACGCGACAGCCTGCTCCCATCTTTATTCCTGACTTTTCCATAATACTGATACTTTCCTGCCGGCGTATCACATACCGCGACACTGATATAGTCCTGACCTCCTGTCAAACAGTAATAAAGATAATACCGTCCGTCATTTCCCTGTACCACATCCGGTGCATACATATATTTTCTCTCCGCAGAATAATCCGGATCCTGTTCTGCCATATAGATAGTCCCTTCGCATTTCCAGTCTTTCAAATCCGTAACCAGTGCGGAATATCCCACATAATCCAGCATACAGTAGGCATCCCCGCCCTCCTTATCGTGCGAACCAAATAAATATACCCGTTCTCCAAAAACATGCGGCTCGCCATCCGGGATATATTCATCCAGCGGCAGGAACGGATTATAGATCTGCTTCACATGTTTGCTTTCCATAATCACCTCTCCTTTTCTTTTTATTCCGACGTCGTTTATATGTATTATAAGCATCCCGTCATCATGTCGATATAAAAAAAAAGCTTTTTATGTCATTAATTAGAATCTATTCGCCGTTTAGCTATTTTTTTATTGTTTTCCCTATTTTATTATATTAAACCTGAATTATTCACCGTTTATCGGTTACAGCAGCTGAAAGCCGCATGATTACTACATTTACAAAATTCCTTGCTTTCATCTGAAAAGTGAATAGAAAAAGGACCTCTTTCCTGGTATAATTAAGGTGTCGAATCAAAACAATACCAAGGAAAGGAAGGCCCTCCATGTCTATTGTAAACACCTTTTCGCTTGAAAGCAATAAGAAAATTAAAATAAATTTCAACGGCGGCGATCTTTCCTCTGATGCCGGCCTTCTCCTCATCAAGGAGCTCGCCACTATAATCGGTCTCACAAAGCTTGTCAAAAGCCTGTTTAAGACTACTGATTCTGCGGTTATCCGCTACCATACTGACCCGGATAATCTCATGCAGTTCATATATCAGCTCATTGCCTCCTATTTCGAAGACGACTGCGCTGATGAACTGACAAATGATCCGATTATGACCGCAATCCTCGAAAAGGATTCGCTTGCTTCTCAGCCTACACTGTCACGATTCTTCAATCGGATGGACGAGAATACGCTCGCTCAGCTTGAGCAGATTGAATCTAAAATGCGTGAGATTGTCTATTCCATTAAGCATCCCGAGCAAATGCTGTTCGATCTGGATTCTACGCTTTTGAATACCTATGGCAAACAGGAGGGTGAAGGCTTCAACTTCCATTATCAGGCGCACGGCTACCATCCGCTCCTCTGCTATGATGGACTCACCGGGGATCTGCTCAAAGCGGAACTTCGGGAAGGAACCAAGTACTGCAGCAAAGATGCCGACCGGTTTATGATTCCGCTGATGCAGGAATACCGAAGGAAATATCCTGCCATGCCCCTGTATCTCAGAGGAGACAGCGGCTTTGCATCCCCTTCCCTTTACGAAGCCTGTGAAGAGAATGACTGTAAATACGCCATCCGCCTGAAGGTCAATCCGACCCTTATGAAATACGCCGAGGATGAAGACGAAGCGCTCTACAGGGCGACCAGGGACAACATGATCGATTATGCCGTCGAGTATGGTGAATTCGAGTATCAAGCCGGAAGCTGGGATCACGAGAGAAGAGTCGTCTTCAAGGTTGAGAAGCCATACAACCAGATGACGCATCTGTTCACCTTTGTTGTTACCACGATGGAGCTGGAACCATATCAGGTCATTCAGTTCTACTGCGGAAGAGGCAAGATGGAGAACTTCATCAAGGAAGGGAAAAGCGGATTCGACTTTTCTTCCGTCAGCAGTCACTCCATGGTTGTTAATGCGAACCGACTGCTGATCCATGTGCTTGCCTACAACCTGTTCAACTGGTTTCGCAGACTGGCATTAGCTGCAAATATGAGAAAACTGCGGGTTGACACGATCAGATTGAAGCTGATCAAGATCGCGGCAAAGGCAGTTCGCACCGCCAGATATATCGTATTTAAACTGTGCAGCAGCTGTCCGTACAAGCAGGAGTTTTCCGAAACGCTTTTGAACATACAGCAACTAAGACCCCAGCTGGAATAGGATGGTGGTGGAAAACATGTACCTTGACAGTCTCAGAGAAACACCGAAGCCGCTTCAGGGGTGAAGTATGCCCTCTTGAAAGTGGATAACCGGTTTGTTTCGAATGAGATTGCCGAAACAATGAGATCTTGGTAGAGGATCCTGTCGGAAACTCACTGCCGTGAATAATTCAGGTTT
>CADBPC010000069.1 GCA_902796425.1 uncultured Lachnospiraceae bacterium | reverse complement strand
CGAAGGATACATGGACCTCCGACTGCGCCGCCAGATTATAGATCTCATACGGCTGCACCTCACCGATAATGCGGATCAGCGATGAGGAATCCGAGAGGTCTCCGTCGTGAATATGAAGCAGATTCTTTTCCAGAAGATGATCAATCCTTGCGGTATTCGATATTGAGGCCCGGCGCACAATTCCGTGCACCTCATAGCCCTTTTCCAGCAGGAGCTCTGCAAGGTAAGATCCGTCCTGCCCCGTTATTCCCGTAATTAAAGCTTTCTTTGCCATTTAGTCAATCCTTTCCCTGTATTAACCAGTACTTCTATTGTAAGCGTTATGTCAATTATATGGAATTCTGACGCAGTGTTTCAGATGCCCAGAAGCGAAACCGGAACTGTAAAGGCCTCATCATTGATCGCCCGGACTTTATCTGTATTCTCTATAACCATCCCTCTCATGACCGGCTGATTATATTTTGAAAGCACTTTGAAATTCTTTGTCGGTTTATTCGGAGCCATCCCTTTTTTGATTTCCACAGGATAAAGCGCTCCATCCTTCACCAATAGTATATCGACCTCTTTTTTGTCGATATCCCGATAATAATATATATACCCGGAAGGATCCATTCCGCTGTTGAAATAGCTTTTGATAACCTCACTCACGACATAGGTTTCAAAAAACGCCCCACTCATGGCACAGTCCATCAGCATTTCTGCTGACGGCCATTTGCACAGATAGGAGCAAAGGCCTGTATCCATGAAATAAAGCTTCGGTGCCTTAACGATGCGTTTCGACGCATTGGACATATAAGGCTGAAGCAGATAGATAATACCCGACGTTTCCAGGATTGAAAGCCATCTTTTACAGGTATCAACACTGATCCCGAGATCCCTGGAAATATCACTGTAAATAAGCTCCTGTCCGGTACGAAGCGCAAGAAATGACATGAACCTGCGGAACTGCAGTTCGCTGGATGCCGCAATCAGCTTCCTGACATCTTTTTCGATATACGTGTCTATATACGACTTAAAATACAGGTCTCTGTCCGATTGTCCCGTCACCACGTCCGGAAGTCCGCCCTCAAAAATACAATTGAAAATATCTGCTGCGCTCTTATAGAATCCGGGAACTTCTCCCTGCGCCCTGAGCAGATAATCAAAATCAACGGAAAAAGGCCCTCCGGGGATACTCCTCTTCTCCATTTGAGTCAGTCCGGACATGTTCAGCACGGCAGTTCTTCCTGCCAGTGACTCTGAAATCCCTTCCTGCAGCTCAAACTGATTTGACCCGGTAAGAACATACATCAGTTCTCTGGGTTTATCTTCCTTCATCCAAAGGTATCGCTGTTCATCAACGATCCGTTTGATTTCGCTTAAGAGAATCGGGGCCTTCTGCACTTCATCCACAATCAGCGGCCATGGATGAGATTCAAAAAATGCCTTGGGACTGCCAAGAGCCAGCGATAGCTCGTCCATATCATCCAGAGATACAAAACCAAAGGTATCACCGAAAAGCCGCATCGCAGTGGTGGTTTTCCCCACCTGTCTGCTGCCGTATAAGGTGATCACCTGGAAAGAGCCGGCCGCCTTCAGGAGAGCTTTTTCGATATCTCTTTTCAAGTACATAGCATCTTCCTCCAGGTGAAATCATAGCACAAAGCTTCGATCAAACCAATAGTCGACTATGTGTTTCATCGCAAAAATCCCGGAGCACATGGCTCCGGGGCTTTATGATATAACGCTCATTTAATAAACATGGCATCTCCGAAGGAGAAGAATCTGTACCGCTCCTTCACTGCGATCTCATAAGCGCCAAGGATAAAATCTCTTCCCGCGAACGCGCTGACCAGCATGACGAGAGTCGACTCGGGGAGGTGGAAATTCGTAATCAGGGCGTCCATCACCTTAAACCGGTAGCCGGGGTAAATAAAGATCGATGTATTGTCTGCACCCGCATGCACAAAGCCGTTTTCGTCCGCCGCGCTCTCCACGGTCCTGCAGCTCGTCGTTCCGACGCAGATAACACGTCCGCCCTCTTTTTTTGTCTTATTGATCAGATCGGCCGATGTCTGAGGAACGTTGTACCATTCCGTGTGCATGATGTGCTTCGTGACATCCTCAACCTTGACGGGGCGGAAGGTCCCGAGCCCCACGTGAAGTGTCACCCATGCAAGATTCACGCCCATCTTCTGAATCTGATCCAGAAGCTCTTTCGTAAAGTGCAGGCCCGCCGTGGGCGCTGCCGCGGATCCCTCAAATCTGGCATAGACCGTCTGGTACATCTCCGGATTGTCCAGCTTGTGGGTTATATACGGCGGAAGAGGCATCTCTCCCAGCCTGTCCAGGATTTCCTCGAAAATCCCGTCAAAATAAAAGCGCACGAGGCGGTTTCCGTCCTCCACAACCTCCAGAATCTCCGCCTCAAGAAGGCCGTCTCCGAACTCGGCCCTCGCACCGGGGCGGAGCTTTTTGCCGGGTCTTACCAGTGTTTCCCAGACAACGCTGTTTTTGCCGTCACAGGTTTCTTCCCCTCCGGGGACTCTCTTAAGGAGCAGGATCTCTACTGCCCCGCCGGAGCCCTTTCTTGTTCCGAGGAGCCTTGCCGGTATGACGCGGGTGTCGTTCAGGACCAGCGTATCGCCGGGGCGAAGGTACTGCGTTATATCGGAGAAAACCCTGTGTTCGAGCGTCCTTGTTTTTCTGTCCGCTACAAGGAGCCTGGCCTTGTCCCTGTCCGGGCGCGGATTCTGCGCAATCAGTTCCTGCGGCAGGTCGTAGTAATAATCGGATGTCTTAAGGCCGGTCACTTCTTCCCTTCCGGCCGCTGAAGTGTTCGTATTGGTGTCCTGCATGTTTATATTATTCTTTCTGATTTTTCCCTCTGAAGGCCCAGAATTTGCTGAGCAGATAGTTCGCGACGAAAATGATGACCTGCGTCCCGAGCTTGCTGATCATGCCGTCCACGCCGAGAAGATCGGAAAAGACAAAAACGCTCCCGATCTCGAGTCCCATTGTGCCGATCCTGCTGCTCACGAATTTCGCAAACTCCTCCCACAGCTCCCTTTTTGTTTCGCAGTGGGTGCGGAAAACAAGGAACTTGTTCGCCACATATGCGTACAGCATCGATACGGTGATCGATGTGATGTTGCTGAGCGTCGCGTTAAGCCCCAGCACCTCGCAGAGGATGAAAAAAAGCGCAAGGTCAATCAGGGTCGTCGTTCCGCCGACGATCACATACCGCCCGAATTCTCCTGTCAGAAGTTCTTTAATTCTGCGCACGATTTATGCCCTGTACTCATTGCAAAGACGGATGACAAGTTCTGCTTCTTCATCTGTCATTTCGGGGAACAGCGGGAGCGTCGCGCAGTGGGAGGCAAGCTTCTCCGCCTCAGGGCAGTCTCCCTCGTGATATCCGAGGGACCTGTAAGCCTCCTGCAGATGGCAGGGAACCGGATAATGACGGTTGCACTCTACTCCGTGCTCTGCCATGTAGTTCAGGAAATCTTCCGGATCCGGTACCTGGACCTCGTAGAGGTGATAAACCGGCCTTGTATTCAGTGGATGCGCGATCTTCCGGAACACGGGATTGGTGATCTGTGCGTCATAGCGCTTTCCGATCTGTCTGCGCCTTGAATTCCATCCGTCAAGATATTTCAGTCCCACGGAAAGGACCGCGCCCTGGACGCCCTCAAGCCGCATGTTGTAGCCGACGACCTCGTGATAGTAGCGTACCCTGCAGCCCTGGTTCTTCAGGACATTGATCTTATCGATATATTCCTCATTGTTGGAGGTGACGGCGCCGCCCTCTCCGAAGGCGTACAGATTCTTTCCGGGATAGAAGGAAAAGCATCCGATATCCGCAAGGTTTCCCGTCTTTATGCCTTCAAATTCGGCGCCCGCCGCCTGCGCGCAGTCCTCCACGGTAAAAAGCCCGTGCCGGTCCGCAATCGCCTTGACCGCGGCGAAATCAAAGGGCTGGCCGTAGAGGTGGACACCGATGATCGCTTTTGTCCTGTCCGTAATCTTCTCTTCGATCTTTGAAGGATCGATCTGCCAGGTATCGGGCGTGCAGTCGACAAAAACAGGCGTCGCGCCGCTGTAGGTCACTCCCCATGCCGTCGCGATATAGGTGTTCGCGGGGACAATGACCTCGTCGCCGGGGCCGATTCCGAGCGCCAGCATCGCAAGGTGAAGAGCGCTTGTGCCGTTGTTAACGCCGGTGGCGTACTTTACACCGAGGTACTTTGCGAATTCCTCCGCGAAGCGGTCCGCATATTTCCCCCCGGAAAAGGCGGTCTCCTCGCAGACTGCCTCGATCGCCGCCATAAACTCTTCCTTATGTCTGTGAAAATCCCTTGAAAGATCAATTCGCTTTAACATTTCTGCCCTCTCTTATGAAATCCCTCTTAAGTCTGATGATGTTTTTAAGATAATTCTTTATTGTCTTGAAAATGTGAACGGTCGTGTCGTAGTCCTCGGTCCATTCGACCGGCATGTCCAGGATCCGTATGCCGTTCCTTTCGGCGCGCAGCAGGAACTCGATCATGTAGAACCAGCCGTTGTCGTTGCTGCACTCGCGGACGAGCTCTTTTGCCGTCTCAAGCCGCAGGAACGTAAAGCCGCAGATCGCGTCCGTCGCCTTCATGCCAAAGACCAGCTTTAACAGAATAAGGAGCCCTTTCGACGTGATCTTCCTGTACCACTTTCTGCCCTTCGTATCGGAGTCCCTGCTGAATCTCGAGGCGTTGACGTACATGATCTCCGGATTCTCCTCGAAGATCTTTACGGTTTTGCCGAGGTTCGAGATGTCCGTGGAAAGGTCGATGTCCATGTAGCCCACGATATCGGCCTGTGAGCGCTCCACACCGGTCCTGAAGGCGATTCCGACGCCTCTTTGCTCGATGCGCACGTACTCCACCTCGGGAAATTCCTTCGCAAGGCGCCTTCCGATCTCAGGCGTATCGTCGTCCGAGCCGTTGTCAAGGATCGTCAGTGTATACTGCGTTTTTGCAGCGGACGAATCCTGTCTAATATATTCCATTGTTCTTCGGATGCCGCGCTCAAGGCGCAGGTGCTCATTCAGCACCGGGAACAGGATATTTACAGTCATAATATTCATTCACCCGTTCTATGCGATTACGGTCTTTCGAGGTACTCGTCGAGGTCGTAGACCGTGTTGATTTTGCCGGAAAGAACCGAGATAAAGGTCGGCTCCTGTGTGTTCACCCGGATGGCTGTCGGCCTGGAATCATCCACCTCCGAGGAGCGGAGGATCGGCTTCATGGAAAACAGGGACCGGTCGTAGGTGTAGGCGTATTCTTCCTTCAGATATTTGTCGGCAAGATGCGACATGTAGGGCCATGCGCTTCCCGGCCTGTTCGGGCAGGTATTGCAGTTGCCCAGCTGCCCCGGCGTGCAGTCCGCACCCTTCTGGCAGGAGAATTCGGGATAATCCTCATAACAGGTGACGTGCGGCGTGAAGGTAACGCTGGTCAGCGAATGCTGGCCGGTAAGGCCGAACGGCATGATGGAAAAGAACGGCCCGTCCATGACCGTGATGCCCTTTCCCTTCAGCTCGTCCGAGACGTTGCAGAGGATAATCTCGCACAGCTCATATTTGATCCCGAAATTCTCAGTCAGGGCGGTCCCGGAATCCTCGCCGGCAGCAGGTGTTTTCCCCTCTTTCCGGTCCTCCTCCATCCCGTCCTTTAAGAGCTTCAGGATCTGGTTTGTGGAGGCGTAGGTCGCATTCAGGACAAACGGCGCCGCTGCTTCCATGACAATATCCGCCGCCCCCTTGATGCTGTACCGGAGGACATAGTCATCCCCGCGCCTTCGGATCGAGCTGATTCTTGCGTTAAAGACAAGCTCCGCGCCAGGCAGGCCCGAGAGCTCCTTCATATAAAAGTCGCGAAGGACATGGGCGTCATAGGTATATTCCTCCGTAAGGAAGGCTCCGTCGCACATGCCCGGCTTGAAATACGTATTCGGCGATATTTCCTCGCACCGGATCTGCGCCGCGCGGCAGAAGCTTAAAAACTGCTTTGCATTTGTCCATGAAAACTGCGCGCTTGTGGCGTAGATCTGATCAAAGCGGCTGTGGATGCAGAAGGAATAGTCCTCATTAAAACGGCGGAAATACCCCGCCGACTTTACCGCGGTGGAAAGACTCCTCGGGTAATGATAGCCCATATGCACCCGCGCCTGATTGATGTAGGTCGCGCGCGCAAAAGGCTCGGGGTCATATTCCAGCACAAGGACGCGCTCATTTCTCAAAGCGCACAGCCTTGCCGCATACAGGCCGTAAAGACCCGCGCCTATAATAATCCTGTCGTAGCTGCTGACATTTCCCATAGTTAGTTTCTTGCAATTTTCTCAACATCCTCAATCAGATATCTCTGATTCCGGAAGATGAGGTTGATGATCACGGACAGATACTTCAGGACAATGGTGAGAAGTCCGAATAGTCCCATAAAGCCAAGAGACAGAAAGCCCATAAGAGACACCCAGCCGGAGACCAGGTGCGTGTCCAGGAAATAGGAGGCGGCCACATAGATCAGCACGGCCACCCCGGTCAGGAGAAAGGCAATCGCGATGCCGAAGGAAATCTTCTCCATCACTCTCGTGAAATAGATAAACGAATCCAGCGCAAGGAGCGAGCGCTCGTCCTTTCTGGAGTGCATCGTCATCTCGCCCGGCGCGGTGCCGGCGTACACGATATGATCGCACCTGAGCCCGCAGTTCAGGTATACGGCCTTTCTGTAGGGGATGTAGCTTCCGATGGATTTGACGCGGTTGATCGCGCGCCTTGAAAGGATACGGAAGGTCTCCTGCCCCAGCTTGTGCTTTGTCTTGCTGGCCTTGTTGTAAATATAGTAAAACAGGCGCGATGTGAGACGCATCTTGGCGTCGCACCCCACGCTGACGATATCATTCCCCTCAAGGCAGCGGCGGTAGGTCTGTTCCAGGATGCCGGCGGGGTAATCCACGTACAGATCGTCAAATTCGTAGACATAGTCGCCGATTGCAAGATCCCGCCCGGCATTCATGGCGGACTCCATGCCCTGGTACATCCCCATCCGGATAATGCTGACCATGTAGCCGAACTCCCGGCCCTCATAATAGCGGTGAATGACATCCAGGCTCTCGTCCGTGGAGCAGTCATCCACCAGGATCAGCTCGCACTTCTGGAAGAGGCTCTCGCACTCTCCCATCACTGCGTCCAGGAACTTTTCTATCTCGCCGGCGCCGTTCCTGACATAGGCAACGACCGACACAAATTTCTGCTCTTTAAGCACCTTTTCCTTATTCCCCATTTCTGACAACACTGTTCTTATGATAATACCGCTGTACGGTGTAATTGACCCAGTCTCCGGGATCCTGCGCGACGTCGCCGAAAAACAGGAGCGGCGGCTTCGTGCGGTAGGAAGGCAGCACTGCGTCTGCCGCGGAGTCATCCTTCAGGATCTTTTCTCTTTCGAGGCTCTCCTCAAGGAAGGCCTTCGCCTCTCCCGATGCGAGCTCCCGCACTGCCTCGGCGGAGGTAAAATAATCCGTCTGCGGCATAATCGTAAGCCCGGAAAGAATGATGAAGGCAGCAAGGATTCCAGCGACCGCGCGGGAAGATCCCTCTGACAGACAGGTGTCTTTGAAGGAGTCTCCGGCGCCTTTGGCGTCTCCTGCATCCCCGGTATCCGCTTCGAACGGGGCCTGCCCCTTTCCCATAATACGCGCGGCAATATAGCCCTCGGCCAGAACCAGGAGCAGCGCGTACTGCATCCAGAAAAGACCGCGGATCCTGCCCGCATCGATATTTCCCTGTGCAAAAAGCGCCGGAGTGATATTGGCCGACGCAAGTCCATAGAAGAATAATAACACAATCCAGGCGGGAATATAGTATTTCCTGCCGCAAAGGACGCTCGATCGCCTCACCGCAAATACCCAGACGGGCCAGAGCGCCGCCAGCAGCAGAATCACTGCCCATCCCGTCCACTCGTCGACACAGACACTCAGCGTGTAATGGAGCGATATCAGGACCGCCTTTATGGCGGACATGCTGCCCACCTCGCCCTGCGCGCGAACCCTGTTGCCGGGAGCAAGGCAGCTGACGACAAGCCCGAGGAGCATGAGCACGGCGGGAATGCACAGCATGCGAAGCCGTGCGCCCGTTTCGGCATTCTCTCCCTCAAAGGCCTTTAAGGCCCCCGCAAGAAGGACGCACAGGATAAAGGTTCCCATGACCACCGCCATGGAAAGCGCCGTCATATAATTGGCTCCTCCGCTGATAGCGGCAAGGACAAGGCACAGAATGTATTTTACTCTTCTTTGCGCCGCCCTCTCCTCGAGATAAAAAGAGATCATAAGCGCGGGGAGAAGGAGCGGAATTGCAAACATGAGTGTGTAGTTGGAGCTGCCGCTGTACCAGTAAAATGCCTCCTGGCGCGGCGCGCCCGCCGGCATACACTGGATCATGAGAAAGAGAGTCACCACCGTAATGCAGCGCACCGCATACCTGTCCAGCTTCAGGAGGTCCTTCAGGATCACCTTCAGAAGATACCACACTCCAAGGTGCAGGAGTCCGATGACAAAAAGCGCGCCGAGCGGATACAGTCTTTCACTGAAAACCCCCGGCCCTGCCGCGGCAAAAAACGAGGACGAGTAATACCCGATCCAGTTGAAATAGTAATAGTAAGCCATGTAAAAGGCTTTGCCGAGCGCGGCAAAAAAGCTCCCCGTCGCTTCAAAGGCAAGATGAGCTTCTCTTCCCATGCCGAAATCATCCGCCGCCGGATAAGAATACAGCGAAAGGATCAGCATCGGCGCAAGTACTGCAAGATATGCGGTTGTAAGGAGGCGGCTCAGCGCCTTAAGGCTAAGGCGCCTCGTTCCCTTGGGATTGTTCATAAACTTACGGAGACGGCATTGCCGAATACGGCATTCGCCGTATATGGCATCAGGATGGCCCGTCCGGAACCATCCTGATGGAATAATTATACCCTGATAAACAGGCCGCGCCTTGTGCCGAAAGCACAGACAGCGTCCCTGTTTTATGCCCTGAGTTCGATTCCGAGGCCCTCGAGGCCGTTCAGGATCTTCTTCATGGCCTTCTCGACTTCCTCTGACTCGAGTGTGCGCTCCTTGTTGCGGAAGGTCAGGCTGTAAGCCATGGACTTAAAGCCTTCCTTGATCTGCTCGCCCTCATAAATATCGAAGAGGGAATAGCTCTCAAGAAGCTTGCCGCCGCGCTGCGCGATAACGGCTTCGATCTGGCCGGCGGTAACGCTCTTTGGAACAACCATACTGATATCGCGTGACATTCCGGGGAATCTGGCGATGCCCTCGTAATGGTGACCGAAATTGGACTTTGCCAGTACCTTCTTCAGATCAAGAACGGTAATGTATGCACGTCCGCCGATTCCGTAGGACTTTGCAACTGCAGGATGAACCTCGCCAATGTATCCGAGCTCTGTATCACCGACCGTCACCTTCGCCTGTCTTCCGGGGTGAAGGAACGGCTTGCCCGCTTCGGGATCGTAGGAGGGCTTATCCTTAATGCCTGCTGCCGTGAGCACGTCCTCGACAACACCCTTTAACGAGAAGAAATCGCCCTCTCCGTAGAAGCCTGCCGTCAGCTGGGGTCTCTCGTCCGGATAGTCCGTAAGAGGAAGCTCGTCTGCAAGATAAACCTTTGCAATCTCAAAGAGTTTGACATCCTTGTTGCGGCGGCTGTAATTGGTTCCGAGGCTTGTAAGAAGGCCGTTCACCGGCGTCGTGCGCATTACGGAGAAATCCTCGCCGAGCGGATTGGAAATCTTAATCGCCTGTCTTTCCTTCGCATCGCCCGCGAATTTCAGCTGGTCGAACACCTTCGGGCTCTCGAATGAGAAGGTCATGGCCTCGTTGAAGCCGTAGGCCATAACGACCACCTTTGCAGCCCTCTCAAGAACCATCATCGGGGAGATTCCGCCGACAGTCGCGCTGCTCGAAGGCAGTGTGGACGGAATTCTGTCATAGCCGGTAAATCTTGCCACCTCTTCCGCAATGTCACAGAAGCCCTTCAGATCCTGCCGGAAGGAAGGAATGACAAGCTCGCCGTCCGCATCCCCTGCGCTTGTGGGGACATATTCCAGCTCGAGCTTCTTAAAGATCTCAAGCATGGTATCTTTGCTGTAGTCTGTTCCGAGGAAGGCGTTGATTTTCTCCGGCTGGAAAGGAATCCTTACCGGGGGAGCGATCTCTTCCTTCACATCGACATAGCCCTTTGCGACCTTGCCGCAGCCGAGCTCTTCCATGAGCTGGCAGGCGCGCTCCATCGCTGCCATGGCGTTGTTGGGATCCAGTCCCTTTTCGAAGATGCCGGATGCGTCCGTGCGCATACCGATGCGCTTTGCGGACTTACGGATGTTGGTGCCGTTGAAGGTCGCCGCCTCGAACAGGACCGTCTTTACGCTGTCCGTGATCATGGAATCCTCGCCGCCCATGATGCCTGCAACGCCCACCGGGCGCTCCGCGTCATTGATCAGGAGGACGTCGCGGTCAAGATGCCTTGTCTGGCCGTCCAGTGTTACGAACTCTTCCCCGTCGTGTGCCCTGCGCACAATAATCTTATGGCCGCGGATGGTATCGTAGTCATACGCGTGCATCGGCTGGCCGTATTCCATCATGACGAAGTTCGTGATATCCACCAGGTTGTTGATCGGGCGGATTCCGAAATTGGCAAGCCTTCTCTGCAGCCAGAAGGGACTCGGTCCGATCTTGATATCCGTGCAGACAGCGGCGACGTATCTTGTGCAGAGATCTCTGTCGATGATCTCGACGTCAATCATATCCTCCGCCCGCTTCTCGTCCTCATGGCGGACCGTAACCTGAGGCGGCGTGAAGGGCTTATTAAAGGTAGCCGCAGCCTCTCTCGCAATACCGAGGACGCTGTAGCAGTCCACGCGGTTGCTGGTGATTTCATATTCAATATTGGTGTCGTGCAGGCCGAGCGCCTCCACCGCGTCGCTTCCGAGCGCGAGCTCTTTTGCCCGCTCCTTCGGGAAAACATAAATGCCGTCCTCCGGCGCTTCCGGATACATATCCCTCGAGGAGCCGAGCTCTTCGATTCCGCACATCATGCCGTCCGACTCGATGCCGCGCATCTTGCCCGCCTTAATGCGGATTCCGTCCTCCGGAAGAGGCGAGCCGTCATGGCCTCCTGCAACCTTTCCGCCGTCAAGACATACCGGCACCACGTCGCCTTCCTGAAGGTTCTGCGCCGATGTGACGATCACAATATTGCTGTCTGCTCCAACGTTCACGCTGCAGACCCAGAGTCTGTCGGCATCCGGATGGTGCTCAATCTTCTCAACTCTGCCTACGACAATCTTTTCCAGATTTTTATCAAGCCTTGAAAAGCTCTCCACTTTCGTTCCGGAGAGTGTCATCGCGTCGCTGTATTCTTTATCGGTCACGTCCAGCCCCGGGACGTAATCTTTGATCCATGAAAGAGGTGTATTCATATTACTCTTAGCTCCTGTATAAACTGATCTTCCGTCCGTTTTTATCAGAACTGCCGGATAAACCGCACGTCATTCTCATAGAGAAGACGCATGTCGTCGATCTCATACTTAAGAAGCGCCACGCGCTCAAGTCCCACGCCGAAGGCAAAGCCGGTATACTCATCCGGGTTGATGCCGCTCATCTCAAGGACATGAGGGTGTACCATTCCGCAGCCGAGGATCTCGATCCAGCCTTCGTTCTTACAGAAGCTGCATCCCTTTCCCTTGCACTTGTAGCAGGAGATATCCATCTCCGCCGAGGGCTCGGTGAACGGGAAGTGATGAGGCCTGAAGCGGACCTTTGTGTCTTCGCCGAAAATCGACTTTGCAAACTCCGCAAGAGTTCCCTTCAGATCGGCAAAGGTAATGCCCTTATCGATAACGAGGCCTTCCACCTGATGGAAGACAGGGGAATGCGTCGCGTCGACTTCGTCGGCGCGGTATACGCGTCCGGGAGCGATCATGCGGATCGGGATCCTGCCCTTCTCCATCTCATGGACCTGCGTTCCGGAGGTCTGTGTACGCAGAAGCATTTCTCCGTTGATATAGAAGGTATCCTGCTCATCCTTTGCGGGATGATCCGCGGGAATATTCAGAGCCTCGAAGTTGTAGTAGTCCTTCTCGATCTCGGGACCTTCCACAACCTCATACCCCATGCCGATGAAGACATCCTCGATTTCCCTGAGTGCGACACTGTTGGGATGGCTGTGTCCGCGCTCAATCTTTTTGGCGGGAAGGGTTACGTCGATAACCTCAGCCTTCAGCCTCTCCTCGAGAAGCCTTGCCTCAAGGGAGCGCTGGGCATCCTCGAGCGCAGCCTCGATCCTGGCTCTGGTCTCATTGACCATCTGGCCGATCTTCGGCCTGTCCTCGGGAGCAACGTCCTTCATGCTCTTTAAGATTCCGGTGAGCTGTCCCTTCTTGCCCAGGATATTCACCTTAATCTGATTGATGTCTTCCGGCGAAAACGCCCTGGACATTCTCTCCTGCGCTTCCTTCCGGATCCGTTCCAGATCTTCCTGTATCATATGCCGCAATCTCCTTACTTTACCGGCGGCCTGCACTGCCTCCGCCGTTTTTATATCTTAATTAAAACACACTGCATCCACTTTAATGATCCGAAGCGGATTTGTAAAGCAGTTTATTCACTCTGTAATAATTACATCCATGCCGGTCTCGCCTTCAATCCCTCCGACCTGGCCGTTCACACTGTACTGCCACATGGAAAACTTATACGGGAAATACAGCCTGCTGTCATAGTTTGCCAGCCACTTGTCGAAGTGCTCAAGCTCGGTGATATCGACCTGCATCGTAAAAGTGGAAAGACTGCCGTAAATCACCGGCCTGTAGCCTTCTTCCTCGATCCTTCTGCAGAAGGCTTTGACAATATCTGTCCACTCGCTGCGGGAAAGTGCGAGAAGCCTCTCCCCTCTTTCCGACGACGGAATTACGACAGCCACCGGGCACCGGATCTGGTTCCTGTACGGCTCCAGCGCGGATATTACAAACTCCGCTTCCTGCAGCGCCTCCTCCTGGCTTGCCGCTCCGATGCGGAAATACGCGCCGGTGTTAAGCCCTGCCGCAGCCGCGCCCTGCATGTTCTCCTCAAACCGGGTATCCTGAAGGATTGTTCCGTCATCCTGCGCAGTTCCTGCGCAGATCATCGCAAAGCCGACTTCTTCGTCCTTAAGGAGCGTCCAGTCGATCTCACCGTTGTTTTCGGAAATATCGACGCCCCGCTCCAGGTGAACCGAAGGATTGCTTCCCGTATAGACCAGGGCTCCTCCCTCGTCGAAGGCAAAGTCCCCGTCCAGGAAGCTGTTCTTTTCCGCGGCGCTTTCAATCGGGTAAAAATAATACCGGCCGCCGCTCTGTACGACCAGGCTGTCCGCAAAAAGGCTCCTGAGGATCGCCGTGGTGCTGCTCCCGGACTCCAGCGATGACTGGATCTGCATCAGCACCTGGCGCTTCTGCATCGCGGCAGCGCTCTCTCTTGCCTCCGAAAGCTGCTTTTGCAGATCCTTTTCACTGACGCTCCCCTGCGTACTGACACGGAGCTGTTCGAGCTCCTTTGACAGGCTGCTGTTCGCCGCCGTCAGTTCGCCGGTCCGCAGCATAAAGAATGCTGCAAGGCCTGCAGCAGCGAGCGTCACGGCGCCCATAATGATCAGATTGACAAGATATCTCGTCCTGATCCTGTTCGGATTGCCTCGTTCTGTATCCGTGCGGCTCATATAAGCTTCAGTCTCCCCAGCGGAATCCGCTGTCCTTCTCCTTTGCAAGCTGCTCCAGGATGTCTGCAACGTCGGGTCTTGCCTCCTCTTCCGTCAGGTCGAAGAGGGCTTTTATGAAATCGTCCGGCGAAAATTCCTGCAGATCCTCCATCTTCTCGCCGACGCCGATATATTTGACCGGGATCTTCAGCTCGGACTGGATTGCAATTGCAATGCCGCCCTTTGCAGTACCGTCCATTTTCGTGAGAATAATTCCCGTCAGATCCGTGACAGACGCGAACTCTCTCGCCTGCTGGAGGGCGTTCTGTCCGGTCGCCGCATCAAGAACCACCAGATTCTCGCGCCGGCACCCCGGATACTCTCTTGTGATGATGCGGTCCATCTTCCTCAGCTCTTCCATGAGGTTTTTCTTGTTGTGAAGGCGGCCCGCCGTATCGACAAGAAGGATATCGGTCTTTCTGGCCTTTGCAGCGGACACCGCGTCATAGACGACGCTTGCGGGATCCGCTCCCTCCGCCGCGCTGATCATGTCAACGCCCGCGCGGTCCGCCCATTCCCCGAGCTGCTCTGTCGCCGCCGCGCGAAAGGTGTCCGCCGCCGCGATCAGGACCTTCTTTCCCCTCGCCTTATATTTTCCGGCGAGCTTTCCGATGGAGGTTGTCTTTCCGACGCCGTTGACTCCGATCAGAAGGACCACCGCGGGACCCTTCTCAAAATCATAGGCGTGCTCGTCCGTGACCATCTGCCTGCGGATGTTGCGGATCATCAGATGCCTGCAGTCCTTCGGCTCGCGGATTCCCCGCTCCTTTACCTGGTCGCGGAGCTCTGTCAGAATCTCGTCCGTAGCCCGGACTCCCATGTCGCCGGTGATCATGAGCTCCTCGAGCTCATCGAAGAATTCATCGTCAATCTGGCCGTGTCCAGTAAAGACACTGTCCATGCCGGCTACGATATTGTTCCTTGTCTTGCTGAGGCCGTCCTTAAGCCTTGCAAAGAGTCCTTTTCTGACAGGTTCCACTTTTAAAATCTCCGTTTTCCAAACAATATCAAAATCAGTCCGTGAGGTCCTTATCGTCAATCAGGCTGACGGAAACCAGCGTCGAGATGCCCTTTTCCTGCATCGTGATGCCGTACAGTCTGTCCGCGCGGTCCATTGTGCCGCGCCTGTGGGTGATGACGATGAACTGTGTGTGCTTTGTCAGCTTATGAATATATGCGGCAAAGCGCCCGACGTTGCTCTCATCGAGTGCTGCCTCAATCTCATCGAGAAGGCAGAAGGGTGAGGGCTTGAGGTTCTGGATCGCGAACAGGAGCGAGATCGCCGTCAGCGACTTTTCTCCGCCGGACATCTGCATCATGTTCTGCAGCTTTTTGCCAGGGGGCTGGGCGATGACCTTTACGCCCGCCGTCAGGATGTCCTCGTCCTCCATCAGCTCCAGGCGTCCTGTGCCGCCTCCGAACAGTTCCTTGAAGACCTTGTCGAATTCCTTCCGGATATCTTCAAAGCGTTCGTTGAACTGCCGGCGCATCCCGGTGTCCAGTTCTCCGATGATCTT
>CADBPC010000068.1 GCA_902796425.1 uncultured Lachnospiraceae bacterium | reverse complement strand
TGGAACCTGGTCCGCTACAACGGCAGGTCCGGTTACATCCACGGCGGAAACCTGGGTGACTCCTATGTAGTGAAGAAGGCTCCGGCAGCGAATACCCAGAACAGCCAGGCGGCGAAGCCGGCAGCCACGCAGAATACACAGGCTCAGGCGCAGGCCACAAAGCAGTACTTCGACAACAACTTTGCCGGCGCCGCGCAGCAGATGCAAAACAGCCAGGCCATCAAGACCGTCTCCGTAGCCAGCGGATACCTGGCCCTGAGAAACGCTCCCTCCTACGACGCATCCAATGAGTTTGGCAAGCTTTACAGCGGTGACACCGTGCAGGTCGTCGGCGCGGCCAGCGGCAGCTACGTCCAGGTTTACAGCATGAAGTACAATGCGTACGGTTGGGTAAATGCAGGATTCCTGAAGTAATCAGTTTATCTCCATAACGAGACCCGGAGCAGGCATTAAAATGCCTCGCTCCGGGTTTCGTTATGTTCCCGCTGTCTCTTTATCTGATCGTTCAGGCGTTTTGTGGACTGTTGTCACAACTGCAGAAGCGGCGAGTATTGGATTGACAAAGCACCCAATGAGTGCTTACATTATAGCAGGAGGTGCAGTGCATGACAGTAAAGGAAATGAGGGAATCGTTAGGCTTAACACAGGATATGTTCTCAAAAAGGTACAACATTCCCAAAAGAACGATTCAAAACTGGGAAAACGGAAAACGCAACCCGCCGCCATATGTCATAGAAATGTTAGAAAACGCGATCAGGCATTATATTCCTCGTACAAAAGAGGAAGTGATGAGCTTACCTCTGACGGTAGTCGAACTAAAATCAATGTGTGAAGATCTGATTCGGCAGGGCCACGGAGAAAGATCCGTTCTTCTGAGTAACGATACGGAAGAAACCGGATACCACGGGATGTACTACGGTCTGGTGCTGGATGAAGATTCTGACACATATGTGACACTTAATTAAGGGCAGATCAGGGACTTTCACCCTTTGATACATACGCCGCCGGACGTACCCCAAAAAGGAATCCGCAGACCCGATCTGTTATCAGGCTGCGGATTCCTTTTTACATTTCATATACTTCGTATGCCGGGCTGCGGCCCTGCATCTTCCGTCAATGATACAGAAGATTCGGCAGGAACAGTGCTTTCCCTGAGCCTTCAAGACGACTCGAAGATCTTCCCGAGTTCTTCATTTACCTTCCTGATCCGCTCCGCGTCCACCTTGACCTCCTCCCGGTCATAGGTCAGAAGCCCGTTCGTCTCATCCTCGATATCAGACACCTGGGTGTATACAGACGCGCTCAGGCCTCTGGGGATATTGCTGAAAAGATCCCGCCGCCAGAGTTTTTCGATCGCGCCGGTCAGCTCGTCCTTCGAGTGGTATTTCCCGTATCCGTACTCCTCCTCCGTAAAGCTCCTGCCCGGGATATGATAGGAATAGCCGCCGAATTCCGTCAGTGCGGCACACCTGGTCCTGCACGGAGAGATCCGCAGTTTCCGGAAATAATTATGAATGCTGTACAGATCGCCCCCGCCCTGATCGAACCATCCGCTTGCCTCGTCGATCAGTCTCGACGGATCCAGCCGGCGGATCAGCTTCGTCACTTTCCGCGCGTCAAACTGACCCCAGCCTTCGTTAAATGCTGTCCAGAGGACGATGGACGGATGATGATACAGCTGGCGGATCGTCTGCTTCACTTCCCGCAGAAACTCATTTCGCCCTTCTTCCTGTTTTCTGGAAAACAGCCGCCGGCTCCTGTCTCTGATTATCCTGCCGGTAAATGGGAACAGATTCGGCATATAGGTGACAAACCAGCTGTGATAAGGCTCCCCTCCGCATACCATATCCTGCCACACCAGCATGCCGAGACGGTCGCAGTGATAGTACCAGCGGGACGGCTCGATCTTTATGTGCTTGCGGAGCATGTTGAAGCCAAGGCGCTTCATCTGCAGGATATCATTTACCATAGCCTCATCGGATGGCGCGGTATACAGCCCGTCCGGATAATAGCCCTGGTCAAGAACCCCGTTCTGATAATACGGCCTGCCGTTTAAGAACAGACGGAGGATCCCGCGGCTGTCTTTCTCCATGCTGATCTTCCGCATGGCACAGTAGGAAG
>CADBPC010000067.1 GCA_902796425.1 uncultured Lachnospiraceae bacterium | reverse complement strand
TTTTCGTTGACCCTGCCTGTGCCTTCGGGCATGACCCTCGGCCAGCTCACAGAGAACCGATAGCTCTTAAGCCCCAGCTCCTTCATCAGGGCAACGTCTTCCTTCATATGGTGATAGTGATCGCAGGACACATTTCCGTTCTCACCATGGGCGACATGCCCGGGCTCTTGTGTCAGAGCATCCCAGATCCCGAGGCCCTTTCCGTCCTCATTATATGCACCTTCTACCTGGTGCGCCGCGGAAGCTGCGCCCCAGAGAAAATCCCTGGAAAATCCCATATTTACCTTTCCTTTCTGCTTTTTTCCCGCTGTATTTCCGGTGATATAAAACTGTTATTCCAAAGAAAACGGCAGGAATAACAAGCGCCGCAGATAATTATATCGGATGAGGGAACGGAATCACAGTGCAGGATAACGTTTTCAGGAAACATGATTGTCTTTTGTTTTTCCATAGTGCAGAATGTATATAGCAGCTTTTGGTCAGACATAATAATCCGATGTTTCAAGACCATGGAGGTTTAATATGAAGAAAACAATCTCTCTTATGCTGATCGTGATTATGGTGCTGTTATTTGGAACGACCGTTTTCGCTGCACCGAAGGCGATGCCGGACGGAGGAATATTTGACGCGGCATTCTATGCTGCGACCTATCCGGACGCTGCCGCTGTTTTCGGGACAGGCGAGAAGGAGTTGTACGGACACTATGTGCGCCACGGCAAAGCGGAAGGAAGACTTCCTTATTCCGCGGCAACCGCGGCTGCAATCGCCGCAGGCGCGAAGGTCATGCCGGACGGCGCTCTGTTTGACCCCGCATTTTACTTCAAAACTTATCCGGATGTCGCTGCAGTATTCGGAAATAATGAAAAGCTCCTGTACCAGCACTACAAAGAGCATGGAATGGCGGAAGGAAGGCTTCCTTATGCAGCCGCCGCCACCGGCAAAACCGCGGCAGCTCCTGCCGCTGCCGCCCCCGCCGCTCCCGCAGCTCCCAAGCCGGCAGCTCCCCTTCCGGGGTACGGTCCGGGCACATCGAAGCTGACGCTGAAGGCAGACAGCCTGTCCGCCTGCTACCGGCTCGTCAGAACTGACGGAAGTGTGGAGTTCATAGTATTCCTGACACCCGGACAGACTGTCACCAAGAGCTTCCCTGCAGGAAAATATGTGCTGAAGACAGCGGAAGGCACAGCCTGGATCTCTGACAGCCAGGCGTTCGGCCCGTCAGGACATTACAGTGTGAGCGACCTGTATACCTTTGATGCGGACGGGGAATATCAGATCGTATCCAGTACAACGCACGGAGATTTCAACTCAAGCTCTGCCAGCGGATTCCTGAACTGAGAAACAGGGGCCGGATAAGGCGGAATGCGCCGGCATATGCCAGAACAGCCGGAGCAGACATAATAAGAAATATGAAAACGGGGCGGCGCGCGTATGTGCGGCGCCCCGCATCCGGAACAGCCTCGCGGCTGTTTTTTTGGCACCTTGCGGGCGCCGTATGATATGATTAATTCAGGCTCCGGCAAAAGGAGCTTCTGTGAATTGTTTGCGGGCTACCGGGAAAGGGCGGGAACATCATGAGTACAGTTTATTCAAAGGATAAGGAGTTTCACCTGCGCATTACGGAAGAGGACGTGGGAAAACACGTGCTTCTTTGCGGGGATCCTGCCCGGTGCGAGACGATTGCGGCGCAATTTGACGATGCGCACTTTGTCAGCTCCAACAGGGAGTATACGATCTATACCGGAACCATGGAGGGCGAGAAAGTGAGCGTGTGCAGCCACGGGATCGGAGGTCCCTCCACGGCGATCTGCCTTGAGGAGCTGATCCACTGCGGGTGCCATACCTTCATCCGTGTCGGTACCTCGGGCGGCATGGCGGTCGACGTAAAGGGCGGCGACGTCGTGATCGGAACCGGCGCGATCCGGATGGAAGGAACGACCAGAGAGTACGCGCCGATCGAGTATCCCGCGGTCGCGGACTGGAAGGTGGTAAACGCGCTGATCGATGCCGCGAAGGGCTTTCCCGTGAAAGCACATGTGGGCGTCCTGCAGTGCAAGGACAGCTTCTACGGACAGCACGATCCCTCCACGATGCCTGTCGGGTACGAACTGAAGGACAAGTGGAACGCGTGGATCGAATGCGGCGCGCTCGCAAGTGAGATGGAGTCGGCAGCACTCTTTATCATCGCGGCTGTCCGCAGGGTGAGGGCAGGCTCGATTATGACCGTTTTTGCCAACCAGACAAGGCGTGAACTGGGACTGGACGATCCGATGAGCATGGATTCGTCACAGGCAATCGCGATTGCTGCGGAGGCAATGCGTATACTGATAAGACAGGACAAACAAGAAGCATGACAAAGGAGACAGCAGGCAGTATGAGAAACATCAACATTGACAGACAGTGGCAGTTCAGGCACGGCACGACAGATTTCATGACGGTCGCAAGGAACACCCCGCCGGAAAAGGTGGTCGATCTTCCACACGATTACATGATCGCCTCAGAAGTCCGGGAGGATGCTCCCGCGGGCCCTGCCGGTGCCTATTATACAGAGGGCGTCGCGAGCTACTGCAAATATCTTGAGATCCCGAAAGAGTGGGAGAACGAGAAGATTTTCCTTCACTTTGACGGCGTCATGATGAACGCGACGGTCGAAATCAACGGCTGCAAATGCGCGCTGCACCATTACGGGTACACACCGTTTTCGGTCGATATCACGCAGTATGTATACTTTGGAGAGAAAAACCGCGTGACGATTACCGTCAATCCCAGCATGCAGCCCAACTCCCGCTGGTACTCCGGCGCGGGAATTTTCCGCAGCGTGGAGCTGGTTCATACACCGAAAGTTTATATCAAAGAGGACGGCATCTTCCTTTATACCGAGAGAATCGAGTACAGTGAAGACGGAAAGCCCCTGTACGCTGCGCTGACGGGCGAGGTTGACCTTCGCAACGACACGCCCGAAAACAGGATTGTCGAGGTCACCTTATCGCTTGCGCCGGACGCAGGAAGGGGCGGACAGCCTCAGGATCCGGTTCTTGAGCGCACCATGCGCGTCCAGGTAAACCCCATGTCGGAGGAGACCGCGCGCTTTAAGATGGTTCTGGATGAGCCCAGGCTCTGGAGCGCTGAGGAGCCGGCGCTTTACCTTGCGACTGCTTGTGTCCGCACAAAGGGCATCTTCAAGACCCACCTGGTTCCTGACACCTCCGGAGAAGAAGCACCGGATACCGTGTCCGCGCTTTTCGGCGTCCGCACGGTCACCGCAGACGTAAGACGCGGCCTTCAGATCAACGGGAAAACAGTAAAGCTTAAGGGCGGCTGCCTTCATCATGACAACGGTGTGCTCGGCGCGGTCTCGCTCTATGACGCCGAATACAGAAAGCTTTCCCTGCTGAAGGAGAGCGGCTTCAACGCGGTCAGGACGACACACAACACACCCTCCGCAGTCTTTATTGAGGCGGCCGACAGACTCGGCATGTACATATTCGATGAGGCCTTCGACGCATGGGGAATCGCGAAGCAGCCCGGCGACTACAACATGTTCTTTGAGAGCGACTGGGAAAAGGACCTCACCGCGTTTATGAGAAGAGACCGGATCCATCCCTCGGTCATCATCTGGTCCACAGGCAATGAAATCCCCGAAAGAGGCGGCCTCAACAACGGCTTTACGATGGCGGCAAAGCTCGCCGGCAAGGCGCGCTCCCTGGATCCGAGCCGTCCGATTTCCAACGGTATCTGCTCCTTCTGGAGCGGGCTGGACGATGAAATGATGGCTGACAGCTTCGGAAGACTCCGGTCATCGGCGTCCTCCGGCGGCGGCATCCAGAATGCGGACCTTGCGGGAAGTGACGAGTCGAGCTGGGAGAGACTTTCCGAGGCCTTCACGAACGGCCTTGATATCGTCGGCTACAACTACATGGAAAACAAGTATCCGCAGAGCCATAAGCTCTACCCCGACAGAGTAATCCTCGGTTCCGAGAATTACCCCAACGAGATCGGCATTCGCTGGCCGATGGTGGAGTCCACCGATTATGTCATCGGCGACTTTACCTGGACGGCATTCGACTACATCGGCGAGGCGGGAATCGGCAAGGCAGTCTATGTCGAGCCCTCGGATCCGCTTCTCAAGATGGGTCCCTTCGGCCTCATGTCCCACAGCTCCGTCTTCCCGTGGAGACTGGCAAACGACGCGGACTTCGATATCAACGGAAGACTTCTTCCCCAGGGCGCGTACAGAAGAGTCGTCTGGGGAGATCCCGTGCCCTATATTTTCTCCTACGATCCCGACACCTATGGCAAATCAGAGGTCGTCAGCAAGTGGGGATTCCCCGCAGTTGAGGCAAAATGGTACTGGCCGGGTAAGGAAGGACACAAGGCGCAGGTCGCTGTTTTCTCCCTGGCAGATGAGGTTGAACTTATTGTAAACGGAGAGTCCGCGGGCGTCCTGAAGGCAGGCGAAGCACCCGTTTCAAAGATGCCGGAGCTCCCGAGAACCTTCCTCTTTGACGTCACCTACGAGCCGGGAACCCTGACGGCAATCGCCCGCAGGGACGGAAAAGAGATTTCAAGAAGCAGGCTCGACACCTGCGGCGAGGCTGCAGAGCTCGTCCTTGTGCCCGAAAGACACGAGGCCCCCGCGGACGGACACTCCCTTGTCTATGTGAGAGTCGTCCTTCAGGATGAAAAGGGCATGACGGCAGCGGCTGCGGATACCGCGCTGAGGGCTGAAGTTTCCGGAGCGGCAGAGCTCCTCGGCTTCGGATCCGGCAACCCCATCACCGCCGAAAACTACACGAAGGGGAGCTTTAAAGCCTACAGAGGAGAAGCCCTTGCCGTCCTTCGCGCGGGCTACGAACCCGGAGAAGCCACCCTCACCGTCACCGCCGCCGGACTCGGCGAGCAGAAAATCTCCATCCAGATCGGATAAACAGAATCAATCGGACAAATAGTCAGATAAACATAAAAGGCCTTCCCAAGGACATTGGGAAGGCCTTTTGCCTGGAATTAATTAAAAAATACATTGTTCTGCCCGGAAGGCGGGGACATGCAGCGCGAACATCGGGAGAATCGACGATGGCGGCGCGAGCATAGCGGAGCCGGCGGAGGACTTTGTCTGCAGCGAACTTTGCTGAAGATATTCCCAATCGGACAGCCGTCAAAGCAAAGTTCGCAAGTTTCCGAAGCCGGCGACGAATAAGCGGCGCAGCGCCGCCGAGGAGATCCCGTGAGCGCGCATCCCCTGCCTCCGGGCTGGGAAATCCACATTCGAATAAATTCAGGCAAAACACTTCGTCCGGATAAACTCATCCACAATCCCGATCACCTTATCCGTCCAGAACTCCGCACCGCCGTGATCGGCTCCCTTTATCAGATACAGCTGCACGTCGTGGCCTGTTTCCCGGAGCTTTTGGAACAGGATGACGCTTCCTTCGCAGTTGACCGTGCGGTCCTTTGTCCCGTGGAAAATCAGAACGGGAGGAAGGACCGTTTCATTATCGATATTGCATTCGACCGAGAGAGCCCTGGCGAGCTCCGGATTTTCGAGAAGGTTCTTTCCGCCCATGACCATGCCCTCCGGGCTGTCCGGGAGGCAGTGGTTGACGGTCTGGGGATTCGAATCCGGCGCCATGACGGAGGTCGAGCCGTAGTAATTCACAACGCCCCGGATATCCGCGCTGATGCCCGGATAAAGGTTTGTCGGCTCATTGTCATTATGCAGCATTGCTGTCCACATCGCTGTGTGGCCGCCCGAGGAGTCGCCGGCAACGACCATGCGGTCCGGATCAATGCCGAAACGCCTGCAGTTCTTTTTAAGGAAACGGATTGCGTTGCCCGTATCAACTGCCTGCGCGGGGAATGAGGCAATACCTGAGTGCCGGTATTCCACGATTGCACACACATAGCCCTTCTTCGCCAGAGGCGCCATTTCCCCGACTTTCATATAGACATACTGCTGCATCCATGCGGAGCCCTGGACGAATACGACACAGGGCTTTTTGAAGCTCTGCTCTCCAAGATAATCAAAATTCTCATTCCTTGAGAAGGGTACCAGGATCTGCAGGTGCAGCGCCGTCCCGGATACATTTGCGTACTCGACATCATGCATATAGAGAACGCCAACCTCATCGCCGGTTGTCTCGATGATTTTCGCTCCCTCTACCTCCCGGGCAAACTCCGGAAATTCTTCATAAGTCCATGCCTTTACTTCCATAAATGATTTCCTCCCGTTCATATATTGGTTAATAAGCTCTGTGCGGCACCGGTATAAGAACCGGAAGCCGGATCTAATGTTGCTACTGTGTCAGAGTGTCTTTGAAGATGCTCTCTGTGATGATGCCGCCGCCGATGACGCAGTCATTATCATCATAGAAAACAGCGGACTGTCCGGGAGCGGCAGCGGGCACGGGCTCATCAAACAGGATCCGCAGCTTATCTGAGCCCGTCATTTCTACCGAGGCCTCCCGGGGAGAATGGTGATAGCGGATTTTGGCCCTGCAGCGGATCCTTTCTCCCTGCGAAGGCGCGGGGATACTCAGGAAATTGGTGTCCTCACAGAGGATTTCCCTGCTGTAAATCTCTTCTTTGCGGCCGATCACGACCTCATTCTTTCCGGCGTCGATTGTCCGGACAAAAGCCGGGTAACCGAGCGGCAGGCCAAGGCCCTTTCGCTGGCCGACGGTATAATGGATGATCCCCCTGTGGCGGCCGAGAACATGGCCCTGCGTGTCCACAAAGTTCCCATCGCCGGGAACCTCGCGATCCGTGTTCTCTTCTATAAAATCCGCGTAATTTCCGTCCGTGACGAAACAGATCTCCTGCGAGTCCGGCTTGTTAGCAACGTTAAGCCCCGCACTCCGGGCGATCCCGCGCACTTCCTCCTTTGAAAGGCCCCCGAGCGGCATAAGGGTTGCCCCCAGCTGCTCCTGGGAAAGACGGTAGAGCATATAGGTCTGGTCCTTGGCGGCATGCTCTGCTGTCTTTACGGTGTATCTGCCGTTATCGAGCCTGATGACACGTGCGTAATGTCCGGTGGCGACATAATCAGCCCCCATCGTCCGTGCCGCCGACATGAGCTTATCCCACTTGATACAGCGGTTGCACAGGACACAGGGATTGGGCGTCATGCCGCTCAGATACGCTTCCATGAAGGGTTCGACGATGTTTCCCCTGAATTCAGACATGCAGTTGACCACATAATAGGGAATGGACAGCGTGTCGGCGATCCTCTGTGCGTCGTCGATTTCGCAGCAGCGGCTGTCAGCGCCGCCCGTACCCTGCCAGGTCTTGAGCGTAACGCCGATCACTTCATAACCGGAGAGCTGCAGCAGATAGGCGGCGACAGCGCTGTCCACGCCTCCGGACATTCCAACAATTACCTTTGACATAATGAGATATCGCTCCGGATTTTGGTTTTGTACTCATTATATACTTCCTTGAAAAGCCGGACTATACTTTCCTGTTCCCCGGCCCGGCCGGCCCGCCGCGTCCCCGGGGCCCGGCCTATGCCTGCGATCCCGCGCGTTTTCTGTAGACGGACGGCGTGCAGCCGGTAAATTTGTGGAAAATACTGGTGAAATAGGGAATATTGCTGAACCCGGTCATAAGGGCAATCTGGCTGATGCTGAACCTGCTGTTGAGGAGCAGGAGCTTTGCCTGGCTGATCCGCACCTTTGTGAGATACTGCATGGGCGTTGTCTGCTCCTCTCTCCGGAAAAGCAGAATCAGGTGATTGGGGCTTAAATGGACGGAGTCCGCGATATCCTTCAGGGAGATATTCTGAGTGTAATTGTCACGGATATAGTTTTTGGCCAGCTCGACCTCCTGGCTCTTTCCGGCGGGCTCCTCCTCGGGCTCCTTCGGCATTCCGAAAAACGGCGGCGCCGCTTCGCCCTTCTTTTTGGTCTCTTCGTACTGCGATATGGCCCGCCGGATTTTATCCAGGAGACCTTCAAGAGTAAAGGGCTTCAGGAGGTAATCAAAACAGCCGAGCTGCAGGGCCTCTCGTGCATAGTCAAAGCTTGCGTGCGCGGTAAGGATGACGCAGATTGCGTCACTCCCGCCCTCCTTGAGCTCTCTTATAAGTGAAAGGCCGTCCTGTCCCGGCATCTCAATATCGCACAGGAGAATGTCCACGTGCTCTGCCGCAAAAATCTGCTTCGCGGCACGCGCGCTTTCAGCGATCATGACCCGCTCAAAGCCAAGATCCGCGTTCTCCAGAGTTTCCTTTACAAGGTAAAGAGCAGATAAACTGTCATCCACAATTACAATATTCATAGTATTTCCCCGGCCTCCGCTTCACTTCCCTTAAGACTGTTCTCATACTGCTCAAGTGCGCTCAGAGGGATGAGTATAGTTACAATGGCGCCGTCGGGCCGGTTTTCGATGGAAAACAGGGCCTTGTCTTCAAACAGGTGGCGGAGCGTATTCTTTACATAGGCAAGGCCGATATGACTGTTTTCCTTATCTGCCAGGCCGTCCGGCTTTCTGGAATCCTCGAGGACCTCTGCCGGGAACTGTGAGGCGGAGTTGAACGCGGTAAAGCAAAAACACTCCTCGCCGCCCTGCTCCGTGACATCCAGAACCAGTGCAATCCTGAGGCTCTGGTCCGGAAGAAGCCCGTGCTTTACACAGTTTTCCACGATCGTGCTGATGATCAGCGGCGGGAAATGCATGTACAGCAGGCGCTCGTTCCTTGAGAGAGTGTAGGATATCCGGCCGGGGTAGGCAAGCATGCACAGGTTCAGGTAGCTCTCCGTTGTATTGACGTCATTGATCAGGGTGTGCGTTTTGGAGGAAGAGTTCATATTCGAGCGCAGGTACTGTGAAAGGCCGAGGACCGCCTCGTGGATTCCGGCCTCGTTTTTCTGGTAGGCAAAGGTGTTGATCATGTTGAGGTTATTGAGCAGGAAGTGAGGGTAGGAGATCGCCTGAAGATACCGCCGTTCATATTCCTGCTGCCGGATTTTTTCCTCATAATAATCCATCTTCAGGTCCCGGATCTGCCGGATCATGAGATTAAACGAGCGGTTGATTGTCTGGAACTCCGTGGAGAAGATTTTCTCCTGCGCCCGGAAGGTGAGGTCACCGGACGAAACCCTGGAAAAGGCGAACAGGATATAGTCGACCGGGGCCAGGATCGTCTTGTTGAGGAAAACAAAAAGAAGAACCAGCATCAGCAGGCTGTAAAGGAAAAAGGCGTACAGAATCCGGGGATTGCGGCGCAGGGCTAAGAGGGCTCCTGTCACGGGGACAGCCGAAACGATGGAATATCCGTACGCGGAATCCGTGCGCCGGATCCTGTATTCCGTGCCGCCCTGCAGGAGCCGGTCCATGTCTTTAAGCGAAAAGATGCCATCCGGCGAAAGGACGCTGTCCTGCCGGGAGCTCACGGCCTGTCCCTGCCGGGTTACCATGGCAGAGGCTTCCGACGGGGTGATCATATAGCGATTCAGCAGCTCCTGACAGTCGATGAGAACGCCGAGAAAATATTTTTCCGAAGCTATGTCATACTGAAAATAGGTCGTATCGTCAAGGACAACGGCCTGCCAGGAAAGTCCGCCGTCCGCAACGCTGCGGGCTCTTAAAGATTCCCGGAGCGCCTCCTTATCATAGATGTCAAAATAGGTGTTCAGACTCTTTAAAAAGTAATCGTCCTCGGAATTATACAGATAATAATGAATGATTCTGCTGTTAGCGGAGCTGTACTCAAAGATATCCAGGAAATTCTGGACATCCTGGTAAAAAAAGAATTGCTCGGAGATGCCCGGCCCCGGATCACGGATGATTCTTGTGTTAATCATCGCGACTGCGTTGGAGGTCTGGTACATTGTATCGTCGATTGCCTGGACGGCATTCATCTGTGCGGTTTCACATTCCGAGAGGTTTTCCGAATTAACCCTGTCGTTCGTGTTCTTCAAAAAGAAAGAAAAGATGCCGATGACGGCAAGCTGTGAGGCAAATATGAAGATAATGATTCTGACACGTAAGGATCTGAATAATGGCATGACCGGCACCTCTGATACTGTGAATATTATATAGACCCCGGAAGATAAATACCATTGACAGTGAAAATATGATGATATTTTAAAAGAAGTCAGTGAAATTCTGTAAGATATTATGCTGAAAAAATCATATAAAAATTATCAGGAGTTAACCATTATATACAGTTTTCTGTGCAATAAAGGAGGATCCTTATGAAGAAGAAGCTGTTATCAATCACACTCGCTTCGACAATGGCGCTTGGAATGATGGCCTGCGCAGCACCCGCGGCTGCACCTGCGGCAGGCGCTGCTCCGGCGGCTGCACCTGCAGCGGAGGCAGAAGCCCAGACAGAAGCAGCAGCTGAGACAGGCGCCGCGGAAGAGGCGGCTCCCGCTGCCGGAGAAATCAAGGATATTTATATTTTCGCGCCGATTTATATGAGTATCCCTGAGCAGGAGTCCATCGACGCTGTCATGGCAGAGGTCAATAAGACCATGAATCCGCTGGGCGTCAATGTCAATCTCGAGTTTACGAGCGCTTCTGTTTATAACGATGAGCTGGCAATGAAGATCGCCGGCCAGGAGCAGGTAGACCTTGTCGGAATTACGGACAACCGCTACAGCGGATACATCCAGAGCGGTTCTCTTATGCCTCTGGACGATCTGCTCGAGAAGTATGGCCAGGATATCATCGCGGCTTACGGCGGCGACGATCAGCTTGGCTGGCTCTTAAATGCGACAAAGGTTTCCGGCGTCAGGTATGCAATCCCTGTCATGGATAACAAGTTCCAGCAGGACTATGCGGTATTCAACGTCCCGCTCCTTGAAAAGTATAATCTTGATGCGTCAACGGTTAAGAGCTACAAGGATATGGATGCCCTCCTTTCCGTCATCCATGAGAACGAGCCCGGCATCAAGCCTGTTATCTCCGGCGCGATCATGCTCTCCGGCCTGACTCCCTTCATGCTGGGCGTTCCGGAATATGAGAACCTCGGCGACGGCATCGGCGTCCTTATGGGAGAGGACAACTGGGATGTAGTAGATGTTTTCGAGACCGAGGAATATGAGAACCTCTGCCGTGACATGCATGCATGGTTCGAGGCCGGATATATCTCCGAGGATATCACGACCAGCAACGAGACCTCCGATACCTACTGGAAGACGGGAAATGCGTTCTCTTATCTGCAGAGTGCAACAACCGTATCCGAGGAAAACAACTCTGACGCGATCACTGCACAGTACGGCATTGAGTCCATTGCGAAGCAGATCATGCCCAGCAAGGCGACCTTCCTGAAATACCTGAATGCGATTCCTTCCAGCTCCAAGAACCCCGAGGGAGCGATGATCTTCCTGAACGAGCTTTACAAGAACGCAGATCTTGTCAACACACTGTACTACGGTGTCGAGGGCAAGGACTGGACAATGGAAGGCGATCTGATCAAGGGCGTCGAAGGCTCCACATGGTTTAAGAACTGCGGAACCTGCCTGTACTTCATGTTCGGCAATTACTACCTGAGCAAGGATACAACAAACACCGGCGCAGGTATTGTCCAGACCGGCTATGACATCATGCTCAGCTGCGACAAGAACAGAAGCCTTGGTTTCTATTTCGACAGCTCCAATGTGTCCACACAGTATACAGCAGTCCAGAATGTACTGAACGAGTACCGCAAGGGTCTTGAGTACGGCATCCTGGATCCCGATGTAGAGCTTCCCAACTTCATCAATAAGCTGAAGGCTGCCGGCATCGACGATATCATCGCCGAGAAGCAGGCTCAGCTGGATGCCTGGGCAGAGGCTAACGGCAAGAAGTAAGACTTACAGTTCCGGTCTTTGCGGGGCAGCATGAAAATGCTGCCCCTTCTCAATAAAATGGTGCAAAACGATGACGAAGACAAAGAAAAAGAAAATCCGGAAAAAGGATCTGGCACTGATGTCAATGCTGATTCCCGGCACGATCTATCTTCTGATCAATAACTATCTGCCGATGGCAGGACTTTTCATTGCCTTTAAGAATGTCAACTTCGCCAAGGGCATCTTCAAAAGTGACTGGGCAGGGTTTGCAAACTTTAAGTTCCTGTTTGCGACCGGCGATGCCCTGATCATCACCAGGAATACGCTGCTTTATAATCTGGCGTTTATCGTGCTCAACCTGATTGTCGGCGTCACGCTTGCGATCATGCTCAATGAGATCCGCAACGCCGCCCTGAAAAAGCTGTATTCCACATCGATCCTGCTGCCCCAGATTATTTCCATGGTGGTTGTTTCCTATCTGGTGTACGCGATGCTCTCCGGAGACAGCGGTTATATGAACAACACCGTGCTCAAGGCGCTCGGAAAGAGCAGCATCAACTGGTACCAGCAGAAAAAATACTGGCCGTTCATCCTGATCATTGTCCATGTGTGGAAGACTCTCGGCTATTTGACTCTCCTGTATCTGGCCTCCGTTGTCGGAATCGACAGCAACCTGTATGAGGCTGCGGAGATGGACGGAGCGACCAAATGGCAGCAGATCCGCTATATCACGCTCCCGCTCCTTCGGCCGACCATGATCACACTGACACTCCTGATGATCGGACGCATTTTCTATTCCGATTTCGGCCTCTTCTTCCAGGTGCCCATGGATTCCGGTCCGCTGTTCCCGGTCACACAGACGATCGATACCTATGTATATCGCGGCCTTCGTTCCATGAGCAATATCGGCATGTCCGCCGCTGCGGCCTTCTACCAGTCGGTTGTCGGCTTTGTGGTTGTACTGGCCAGCAATCTGATTATCCGCCGCATCGATAAGGACAGCGCGCTGTTTTAGGAGGTTTGCAGGATGAAAAAGAAAGGACCGAAAAGGCACAGGAACTTCCAGATTCTGTGCGTCGCAGTATTTACGCTTCTTACAGTCTTTATTCTTTTCCCGTTTGTCCTGATGGCAGTGTCGTCGGTGACGGAAGAAAATGAACTGCTGATCCACGGGTACAAGCTGTTCCCGAAGGCCTTCAGCCTGAACGCGTACCGCTATATTTTCCAGAGCAGCAGCGCAATTGTCCGCTCCTACGGGATGTCCATTCTTGTGACGGCGATCGGCACGACGGTCGGACTGTCCATGACTGTCCTGATGGCCTATCCGCTCTCGAGAAAGGACTTCCGCTGGAGGAATATCATCGCGTTTATCGTGTTCTTTACGATGCTTTTCAACGGCGGTCTCGTATCCCAGTACATCATGTGGACGCAGATTTTTTCGATTAAAAACACAGTGTTCGCATATCTGGTTCCGAACCTGCTGATGGGCGCGTTCAACGTCATGATCATAAGGAATTATTTTGCCAACAATGTTCCTTTTGAGATCATAGAATCCGCCGAGCTTGACGGCGCCGGGGAATGGAGGACGCTCCTGAGCGTGGTTCTGCCTATCTCGAAGCCGATCCTTGTGACAATCGGGCTCATGATCGGCCTTGCCTACTGGAACGACTGGACGAACGGCCTGTACTATATCAACAATTCTTCGCTTTATACTTTCCAGAACCTCCTGAACCGGATGATCCAGGAGATCAATTTCCTCTCGAGCGGAGAGGCGGCGCACTATGTCGGGACCGGAATTGCCATTCCGAATGTCAGCCTTCGTATGGCCATAGCAACGCTCGGCGTTATTCCGATCCTGATGGTCTACCCCTTCCTGTCGAAGTATTTCGCGCAGGGCATCACAATGGGCGCGGTGAAAGGATGAGGATGATGGAACCGGTCAGGGAAACAGCATACGGAAAAGTAAAAGGCAGCATTCGGGGCGGCGTTGAAATCTACAGGGGAATTCCCTATGCAGACAGCGTGGGGAACCGGCGCTTCCTGCCGGCGCTCCCGCCAAAGCCGTGGGCGGGAGTACGGGACTGCACCCGGAACGGGTTTTACTGCCCGCAGGCGGGTGTCAGCATAACGGCAAGCTGGGATTTCGGCGACTACTTCTCCGGGGGGCACCCGGAAAGGTTTGGCTGCTATGAAGAGCTGCAGGGGGAAGAATGTCTTAATCTGAATATCCTGACAAAACAGGGGGCAAAGGGTCTTCCTGTCATTGTCTATATTCACGGCGGAGGGTTTGCTGCCGGATCGGGCACACTGGTTCTGGGCGCCGACCGGCTGGTTGATGAGCAGGATGTGGTCGTTGTCGGAATAAACCACAGGCTGAACGCCTTCGGCTATCTGTATCTGGGGCATATCGACATCGACTATGCCCAGTCCGGAAGCGCGGGAATTACGGACCTGATCCTGGCTCTGGAATGGATCAGGGAAAATATCGCGGCCTTCGGGGGAGATCCGGACAATGTGACCCTGATCGGCGAATCCGGCGGAGGGATCAAGATTGCGACCCTCCTTTCCATGCCGCGCTCACGGGGGCTAGTCCGCAGGGCGGTCATGGAGAGCGCGTTCGGAAAGCCGGGACGCCACACGCCTCAGAAGGCAGCCGAGGTCACCGGCCATTTCCTGTACCTTCTGGGTATTAAGGACAATGTGATTGAAAGGCTGAAAGGCCTTCGCGCGGAGCACATAAAGGAGGCGGCCATCGCGACGGGACTCTTTGCACTCGAGCCGGTCGCCGACGGGATTTCGATCCCATATAACACAGAGAACTGCTTCCCGATGGCGGATCCCGGCGTCTCTGTGCTCATAGGAACCTCCGAGGATGAGACGGCTGCCTTTGCGTCGGAAGAAGAACACGAGGTAAAGACAAGGGAAGAGGTTACAGACCGCCTTGTCAGGGGGTGCGGTCCTGCCTGGATGCATCTTAAGAACCTGGACGAAGAAACGGCCGGCCGCCTGTATGAGGTCTTCAGGGAAAATGACAAAAAGCATGTGGACAATGCGCATCTTCTTATGAAGATCAATTCGATGTGCGGGCCGCTGGAGACCTTTTCCTTCGAGCATGCAGTGGACTGCAGCAGGAGAATCGGCGCCCCTGTGTACCGCTATATCAATGCATATGACGCGCCGCACCGCATACTGCCGGATAAGTTCTGTGCCTGGCACGGCGCGGAGCTCCCGCTCCAGTTCAGGATTGTGAGGCATCCGCAGTGTGAGGAAATGTCACGGCAGCTCTCATTGTCTCTTGCAAATTATGCAAGAACCTCCGATCCGTCCTTTGAGGACGTTGTCTGGAAACCGTTCGGGCCGGATAAGGAGACAATGATTATCGATACGAAGTGGGAAATGGCAGATGATCCGACGCTCCCCTACCGGAGCGTATGGCAGGGGATGTGAAAATTCGACCGGGTGCAGCAGGCCGGAAAAGTCAGCAGGCCGGAAAAGGCATTCGCCAAAGACGAGGAGAAGAACGAATGGAAAATAACAGAGTAAGAACCGTCTCGGGAATTGTCAGGGGAACCTGGGGGAGTGATCCGCGCGTTCTGGCGTTTCGCGGAATTCCGTACGCGAAGCCTCCGGTGGGGGAACTCCGGTGGCAGATGCCGCAGGCGCCGGATTTCTGGGAGGGTGACCTTGACTGTATCGAATATCGCCCCATGGCAATGCAGGACCAGCCGGGAACGGACCCGGAGGAATTCTGGACGGATGAAATCCATCCCACGGGCAGCGAATTCAAAAGGAGTGAGGACTGCCTTTACCTGAATGTATTTACACCCGCAAGAAGCGAGGACGAGGCCCTGCCGGTTCTATTCTACATCCATGGCGGCGGCTATCAGGGCGGTTATTCCTATGAGATCGAGTTTGACTGGGAGCATACGGCCCGCAAGGGGATGGTGGTCGTTTCTGTCGGATACCGGCTCGGAATCATGGGCTTTTTTGCCCATCCCGGACTGATCGATAAGGACGGGGGCTTTGGGAACTATGGGATCGCGGACCTGTACATGGCGCTTTGCTGGGTACGCGACAATATCCGCGCTTTCGGAGGAGACCCCGGGCGCATTACGATCGCGGGACAGTCTGCGGGATCGGGCGCCGTGCAGATTCTCATGGCAATGCAAAAGACGCGGGGGCTGATCGCGGGCGCCATCTGTGAGAGCGGTGCGAGCCTTGGCTTCGGCGACCTGGCTGGTCACGAGCGGGGAAGAGAATTCGCGTTAAAACAGGGAGAAGAGTTTCTTGAAAAGGCAGGCCTTACCCTGGAGCAGGCAAAGGCCCTTCCGTGGGAAGAGCTCCGGAGGCTTGAAAAGGAAATCCTCGGCAGCGCCTTCCATTTTACTCCCGTGACCGGAGGGAACTATATTCCGGATGCGGTGGATGAGATGTGGCTTCGTGACCGCATGCCCCGGATACCCATTCTGTGCGGCTACAATTCGGACGAGCTGGTTCTTCTTACCAGGATGTTCCACAGCATGCCGGGAACGCTGGAAGAGCTTGACCGCTTTGCGGACAGATACGGCGATAAAAAGGAGGAATTCCTTTCTCTTTGCGGCTGCGTCCGCGACGAGGACGTCGATGCACTCTTTGACTGTCAGGCCTTTACCGGCGCCGCAGGGGCGCGCCGCTTTGCGGACGCCGTCAGCGCGCAGGGAAGGTGCTGCTATTTTTATGAATTTATGGAGAAGGTACCGGGGAAGGATAACGCAGGTGCCTACCACGGGGCGGAGATGTGGTTTGCCTATGACTCTCTGGCAAGGTGCCACCGCCCGTTTACGGGAGTCCACTATGACCTCGCGCGCAGGGTGAGCTCCTACTGGGCCAATTTCATAAAGACAGGAAACCCGAACGGCACGGATATCTTCGGAAATCCTCTTCCGCAGTGGAAGCCCTATACCCCGGAGGATCCCTTCCGCCTGGGAATCCGTCAGGACATGACCGTTTCTGAAAAAATGTCGGAGAAGGAAGAGAGAATCTACGAATTCAGAAACCGCTTTGCGGATGAAAGAAGGAAGGGATGAGCAGCGGACAGGGACGCGGGGCCTCACACGGGACGGACCGGGGGACGGGGCAGCTGTGGAACTCCGGTTTTATACTTCTTTCAGTCGTAAATTTCTGCAATGCCTTCAGCTTCTTTATGATCGTAACGCTTCTGTCGGGACATCTGGGGAGTCTCGGCATAGCGCCGGAGGCAGCCGGAATCATTATCGGACTGTTTTCAATCACATCGCTTGTGATCCGCCCTGCGACGGGGTTCCTTACGGACCGGCTGAGCAGGAAATGGCTTGTCGCCGCAGCCGCCCTGATCACGGGAATTGCAACGCTCGGCTATCTTTTTACCGACAGCGTTCTGCTGATTGTGCTGATCCGCATACTGCACGGAACCGGGTTCTGCATCAATGGGACGGCGGTCGTCTCCTACGCCTGCAGCTTTATCCCGAAGGACAGGCTGGGCGAGGGAGTCGGCTTTTTCGGACTCAGCCAGGTGCTCTCGGGCGCCATTGGACCTGCAATCGGCGCGATGGCGATGGAGCGCTTCGGCATTCAGGGGACGTTTCTCCTGGCGTCTCTCATGGCGTTTACCGGTTTTGCGGTCGTGCTGTTTCTTCCCGCAAAGGATCCGAAGAAGGAACAGGACGAAAAGAGCGGGACGGGCCGTGCGCAGGGCGCTTCGGCAAAAGGACTCTTACTCAGGAACCTTGTCATGCCGGAGGTATTATCCCTTTCCGCCGCGGGGAGCTGCTTCTCGTTCATGAACGGCGTAATCTCCGCCTATCTTGTGGAGTACTGCCTCTCTAACGGAATTGAAAAGAGCAGCCTGTATTTTACGGCTTATTCCGTCATTCTTTTCCTGGTCCGCCCGTTCAGCGGAAGGCTCATGGACCGGTACGGCCTTGACAGGGTCATGTATCCCGGAACAATCATTGCCGCGCTCAGTATGGCGGTGCTCAGCGGCGCCCGCTCGCTCCCTGTGCTGCTGGCTGCTGCCGCACTTAGGGCCATCGGTCAGGGAGCCGTGCATCCGTCCCTCCAGGCGGCATGCGTTAAGAAGGCAGGCGCCGCAAAGACTGGAGTCGCGAACAGCACGTTCTACCTCGGCGGAGATGTCGGCCAGGGGTTCGGCCCTATCGTGGGCGGCTTTGTTGTAGGCTCGTTCGGACACCGGGCAATCTTCCTGACCGGCGCCGCGCTTCTTCTGGCGGGACTTGTCCTGTACCGCCTGACAGAGGGAAAGAGCAGGGACAATACAGCCGGCGAGTGACAAAGGAGAAAAACGAGAACACAGGCACAAAGGAGAATAATACCCTATGGACATGAAAGAGCTGTTTAAAAAGATGAGAGAGCACGGGCGCTGGGTGCGCAGCATTTTCGGGGAGGAAAACCTCGCAGCCGTCCCTCTCTTTGACGAATGTCTGTCCTATCCCATAGAGGACCTTGCAGAGCTTACAAGGATGACGGAGAAGATTGAGTCCTGCACGACCGAAGAGGAGATGCGCTCACTCCTTCCCGCCTTTAAGAAAAAGAGAGAGGAAATCGAGGCAAAAAAGAGGCCTGCCGGGAAAATCTTTTTGTGGAACGGGGAGATCCCGACGCTCACGGAGTATACGGATAACAGCGAGTATCTGTACAACCATAATCCCGATTTTGAGCCGTTCATGTACGAGATGCTTCTTGATGAGAGTGTAACTCCGAAGGGAGCGATCCTGTTCTGCGCAGGAGGTGATCACGGATTTCCGGTCCTGTGCGAGGCATATCAGTCTGCGCTGGATTTTCTTGAAAGAGGATACCAATGCTTCCTTCTGCTAAACCGGCCGAACCTCAATCCCTGGACGGACAAAGAGGCGGGAGCGGACGCTGCAAGGGCGATCCGTATCATCCGCGCAAATGCGGAGAAATATCGTATCCGCGAGGATAATATCGCCTATGCCGGCTTTTCAAACGGCGGTCTTACCGGCGAAGGGTGCATCCGGTATTACTCGGGGAATAAGACGATGAAGGATGTGTTCCCCGGATACACGCCGGATGCCCTGGATGACGTGTCTGCGGACATGAACGCATTTCTTTGCATTTACGGGCCGCGCATGCACGATGCCGTATTCGATTATGAAGGAGTCGTCTATCCGCCGACCTTCCACGCAGTGGGCATGGAGGACTTCAATCTGGAAAATATCCAGGCCCTGTATCCCGAACTGGTCTCGCACGGGATCTACTGTGAGGTGCATACCTTCTCGGGAGTGCCTCACGGCATGGCGGGACGAAGGCTGGTGGACGGATATGTGAAATATCCGAACTTTGAAACCTGGATTATCCTCGCGGACAGCTTCCTCCTGCATGTCTTTGCGCGCGGATAGGCAGTCGTCTTTGCCGGTTTTAAAGACCGGCAAAGACGCGCATGGTCATTCTCAGTCAATAACGGCAACCTTCTCCATCACCGGCTGGTTTTCCTTCGGGATGGTTCCGTTCCTGTCGATGGGCTGGGCGTCGGCAGCGATTTTCTTTACGATATCAAGACCCTCCGTCACATGGCCGAAGGCTGCATATTCGCCGTCGAGGTAGGAGGCGTCGCCGACCATGATAAAGAACTGGGAGCTTGCGGAGTCCTTAAACTGCGAGCGGGCCATGGAGATGACGCCCTCCGTGTGGGCGATCGGGTTCTGCACGCCGTTGGAGGCGAATTCGCCTTTGATGGTCTTTTCCGCGCCGCCGGTGCCGTTCCCCAGAGGGTCGCCGCCCTGGATCATGAAGCCGTCGATAATCCGGTGGAAGGTGAGTCCGTCATAGAAGCCGCTCTTTGCAAGCCCGATGAAGTTGGTGACGGTGATGGGAGCCGCGTCCGCATCGAGCGTGAGGCTGATGTCGCCGTAGTCTTTGACGGAAATCACGATATGGTGCTCGCCGGAAAGGAGCTCCTCGGACTGCTCATCAGCCTGTTCTACAGCCTGCTCTTCGGATTCGCCGGCCTCTGCGGCGGTCTCCTGCGCCTTGTCTGCCTCTGCGGCAGTTTCTTTCATGTCTGTCTGCTCCGTCTTTTCCGCGCCGGAATCCGCGGGGGCGGCGTCTTTTTTGCTGCCGCAGCCGGAGAGTGCCAGGGTCAGTATGCAAAGAAGTAAAAGAATGTACTTTCTCATAACGGTTATGTTATCCTTTTTTCTGTAATAACGCGGCGGCATTCAGGGAACGCTTCCGGCATTCCCTGCGCGCCGTTTATGATCGCAACGGTATCATTGTAGCAGAAACAGACTGCGGCAGCATAATGAAAAGGGAGTGGAACCGATGACAATAAAGGATGTGACGGAATATATCAATACGCACAGTGATCCCGTCCTGACCGATGAGATGAATCTGCTCATCCTGGAAACCTGTGAGAGGACGCATAAACTGACGATGGAGCTGAACACAGCCTGGCACAGCAGGGAGGAAATGGTAAGGATCATGTCGGAGATTACCGGCGAGGATGTGGATCCCTCCTTTAACATGTTCCCGCCCTTCTATTCGGACTTCGGGCAGAATATCCATTTCGGAAAGAATGTCTTTTTAAACGCGTGCTGCCAGTTCCAGGACCAGGGCGGTATCTTTATCGGGGATGACGTGCTGATCGGGCATAACACGGTCCTTGCGACGATCGACCATGATCTCGACCCGTATTCCAGGCAGAACCATTACGCACCGATCCATATCGGGAACCGTGTCTGGATCGGCGCCGGCGCCATCATCACAAAGGGTGTTACGATCGGCGACAATGCCGTCATCGCCGCGGGCGCGGTCGTAACAAAGGATGTGCCCGCAGATACCGTTGTCGGCGGAGTTCCCGCGAAGGTACTGCGCAGGTGGGATGGGAAATAAGCGGGCAGTAACGGACAGAAGCGGCGGGCATAACAATTCATATAACGCAAAAGGGGCAGGGAAAAAGTATCAAAAGCAAAAAATTCCCTGCCCACCGAAGCTCTGAGAAGTTTGCGGGGCAGGGAAATTTGCAATTATTCCTTTTTTCCAGTCCTTTTTGACGGCAGTGAAAATGTAAAGATAAAAGCTTCTCAGCTTGTCGCTGCGCCTGCGGACGCCGACTGTGCCGGGTAGTTGTAGAAGGCGGTTGCGATGTTGATCGCGTGGTCGGAGCAGCGCTCGAGGTCGATGGTCATATCGGTAAAGAAGACGCCTCCCTGGGGATCGCAGACACCCTTCATCAGGCGCTGTACGTGGCTGTCAATGCACTTGCCGGTCGCGTCATCTACCATATCCTCGATATGCTCGGCCTCCGGAAGCAGGGAGAAATCCTCGCTCTCGAAGATGTTGAGACAGGTCGAGAGGGATTTGACGGTGAGGTCGCACAGATTCCGGAGCTCACGAAGGCCCTCATCGCTGATGGTTGCCCGCCCGTCATGGAGCTTTTCTTCGTATTCAATGATGTTCTCGGCGTGATCCGAGATTCTCTCGATATCATCCACTGCCTGGATCATGCTGTACAGGCGGTTCATGTTGCGCTCGGACAGATCCAGGGAGCGGAGCTCGACGAGCTTTGACATGATGCTGTGGGTCAGGAAATCGACGCTTTCTTCGCCTTCCTCCACGAGCTGTGCCTTATCCCGGTCTTTTTCAAAGAAGCATTCAATGGAAACGGTGAGGTTTTCCAGAGCGATTTTGCCCATACGGATGATTTCCAGGTGTGCCTGGCGGATTGCGACCGCGGGGGGCATCTTGTCAGTGTGGACAAGATAGATCAGCCTGTGATCGTTCATCCTGCGCTTCTCACTCTCTGACTGAGGAATCATCTTCTCGGTTAAGCCTACAATCTTATCCGTGAAGGGAAGGAGTGCCAGGACTGCGATAATCGCGAACAGAGTGTGTGCGTTAGCGATCTGGCGGGCGATGTTGTCCGGAGAAAGATTCTTGATAAAGGTCAGGATTCCCGGGAACACGGTGATCAGCGTCATGATCAGCACGGCGCGGATCAGGTTGAACACGAGGTTGAGAACGGCACTTCTCTTTCCCTGACGGTTGGAGGTAAGGGCGGCGAGAAGATTCGGGGTAACGGAGCCGATCGCGGCGCCGATTACGAGATAGATTGCCGTATCAAAGGAGATGATATTCTGGACGGCGAAGGCCTGAAAAATAACCGTCGCAGAGGAGGAACTCTGCAGAATGGCCGTGAATAATACGCCGAACAGGACGGTGACAATCGGGTTGGAAAGGGTGGAGATAAAGGCTACGAACGCTGGCAGCTGGGCGAGAGGGGCAATCGCCGATTTCATCAGCGAAATTCCCTGGAACAGCATGCCGAAGCCCAGGACGACCGAGCCAAAGGCCTTTACGGTATTGTTGCGGATAAAAAGTGTGGCAACGGCGCCGAGGAAAAGAATCAGCGGTGCATAGGCACTGATGTTGAAAGCAGTGATCTGCGCGGTGACAGTGGTACCGATATTGGCGCCCATGATTACGCCGATTGCCTGCGCCACGGTCATAAGACCCGAGGAGACAAAGCCGATTACCATGACATCCGTCGCGGATGAGCTCTGGACAAGGACTGTGACGGCAATTCCCGCGAGAACGGCCGTGACCTTGCTTCTTGTAGCCTTCTCCAGAATCAGCCGGAGATTATCTCCGCACGCGTTCCTCAGACCGGATGACATGATGGTCATTCCGTAAAGGAACAGTCCGACACCGCCCAGCAGCGTAAAAGCTTCATAGATAGACATAAGTATTCCTTTGCAATAGCTTTTTATTACCGCAGATATTATATCGGCAGTCTGTCAAAACGGTTATCCCGCGAGTGTAAAATTTATGTAAAGTCCACGGCCTCCCGGAAACCCTCACGCGGGCAGGGGGAAGGTCAGTGTGAAAACAGAACCGGCTCCGAGGACACTCTCCACGTGAATATCGGCGCCGTGGATCTTCGCACCGTGCTTGACGATGGAGAGCCCGAGCCCGGTTCCGCCGACCTCCTTGGAATGCGATTTGTCCACACGGTAGAACCGTTCGAAGATTCTGTCGAGATCCTCCCGGGGGATACCGATGCCGTTGTCTTCCACGGTAAGGACTGCGCTGCCTGCGTTTTTCCTCACTGTGACATTGGTTATCCCGCCCCGCTCGGAATATTTGATGGCGTTGATGCACAGATTGTAAATCATGCTGTAGAGAACCTGCGGAATACCGCTGACAAAGACACTTTCCCCGGAGACAGAAAGATGGATTCCGGCTTCCTCGGCCTCCTCCTCAAGGCTCTCCGCGGCGTTGAGGGCGATCCGGTACAGATCCGCCTTCTCGCGCGGCAGGTCGGCCGCGCCGCTGTCCAGTGATGAGAGGTCGATGATGTCCTCGACAAGCTTTGACATACGCTTTGATTCGGCGCTGATCCTTGCAAGGAAGCGCTGCGTGTCGTCTTCGGGAACCATCCCGCTCTCCAGAAGCTCTGCATACCCGGAAATGACATGGAGAGGGGTCTTCAGCTCATGGGAGGCGTTGGCGGTGAACTCCTGCCGGATGAGGGAGGTCCGCTCGAGCTCCTCGTGATCCTTTTCGATCTGGCGGTGCTGGGCCTCCAGCCGCTCCAGAAGAGGCATGATTTCCGAATAGGCAGGGTCCTGCGCGGCCGTCATCGGGGAAGCAAGATCCAGTGAATTGAGCGGGCGGACGATCATATTGGTTATGCGGGAGGCAAGAAAATACGACAGAATAAGCGCAAGGAGCAGCACAAGGATAATGGCGGGAAGAAGATGTAGCAGCAGGCTCCAGAAGGTGTCCTGTATGACAGAAAGCCTGAGAACCGTTCCGTCCGGCAGAAGCTTTGCGGTGTAGAGCTGTTTTACGGAGAGCGTGTCGGAATAGCGAAGGCTCTCCCCATAGCCGGAGTCCATGGCCTCGCGGATTTCATCGCGCTCAAGATGGTTGACCATCTGCGAGGAGTCGGCCTCGTTGTCATAGAGAATCGTTCCGTTTCCGGTGATCAGGGTGACGCGCAGATCCTGCATGTCCAGATCGTCAAAATAGGACATGCCGCCCTGGGAAATGCCTTTGGCAGCAAGAGAGAGCTCTCCCCGGAGCTGCTCGAACTGCCGGTCCGTAAAATTGTTGTACACAGCGCCCAGAATGATGAAAAGGGAAGCGATCAGGACGCTCAGCGTTATAAGCCAGATGGAATTGAATATTTTTTTGCTCATGCAGTGCAGCCCTTTTGTGTCGGGGTCTTATTTATGCTATTCCATGCGGTAGCCGACGCCCCGCACGGTCTGTATCAGCTCGCCGCTCTCGCCGAGCTTGGTGCGGAGCGTTCCGATATGAACGTCGATCGTCCTGGTTTCGCCGATGTATTCAAGCCCCCACACCTGGGAGAGGAGCTGCTGCCTGGTAAATACCAGGCCGATATTGCGCATAAACAAAAGAAGAAGATCGTATTCCTTCAGAGTGAGCGTAACCTCCCTGCCGCCTGACGTCACCTTATGGCGCGCGTCGTCAACCGTGATGCCCCCGTGCGTAAGGAGTGTCTTCTGATCCCTGTAGTCTGTCCTCCGGAGGACGGCGCGGATCCTGGAAACCATCTCCATCATGCCGAATGGCTTGCAGAGATAATCGTCCGCGCCAAGGTCAAGCCCGACCACCTTGTCGTACTCGTTGCCCTTTGCGGTCGCCATAATTACGGGGAGGCCGGATGTCGGCGGCTGGGCGCGGAGCTTTCTGAGAACCGAGATCCCGTCCTCGCCCGGGAGCATGATATCGAGAATGACCAGCTGGGGCAGTTCCTTATCGAGGGCTTCCCAGAAGGACTGTGCCTCCGCAAAGCCCTCGGCCTCAAACCCCGCTATTTTCAATGTATAAATCATGAGATCGCGGATGCTGCTGTCGTCTTCTACGCAATAGATCATTTCTGTACTCCGGCGATGGTAGTGGCTATGGTCAGCGCCGGCTGTGTGGTGTCGACGCGGGTATACTGAACAGTGATTTCTTTGTCGCAGGATACGACGATTGCATAGGGCACGCCGCGGGGGATCAGCGGCTGGCCGTCCAGTGTCAGGTGATCAAGACGGATGTGGTTTGTTCTTTCCGCGCCAACGCTGACCTTGATGCCGTCAATCTTGTCGCGGTCCTCGAAATAGAGGGTCAGGGTCACAGTGACCTCTGTTTCGTTTGTGTTAAGGACACAGACGGCTTCGTGACTGACATAATCGCCCTGGTCCTTTACAGGCCAGAAGCAGTCGGGAATATAGTATTTGAACATAATGACCTCCTGTCACGGAAAAATGTTTACAGCTGCAATTATTGTAATACACCTGAGGGCAAATAATTAAGAAAACAAAAAAATAAAACAGCCGGGTCTTTCGACCCGGCCGCCATGGAGGAACAAACAAATTTGTTACTATTTTAATGTAATAACTCAGGGAAGCATCTCAGCATCGCCGTAGACCTTCTCCCATGCGGCAGCACGCTCGTCCATGATCGCCTGGCCGCCGGAGGACAGATAATCGCTCATGCCGCTGTCCCATACGGAATCGAAATCTGCGACGGAAGCGCTGACTGCGAGGTCATAGATCTGGTCTCTCTTGCTGGAGAGGACATCGCCTACTCCTGCTTCTGCCTCGATATTTCCTGTCTGGACGTTGACGCCGATACGGGTGTCGGTCTTTGCGATCGCATCCGCTGCCTGAACGACTGCGGGATCGATTCCTGCATAGGTGTATGCAAGGCTCTTCGCGGTCTTTTCATCGGTTGTCAGGTGCAGGCCGTTGCAGGTGATGGTGTAGTCGATGTTCATGCCGGAGTTCTGGATCGCATCGCCGGTTGCGGCAATGATGGATACAGCGCCGTCTTCAACATCTTCATGTGTGACACCTGCTTCACCGATCTGCAGGTACTCGATGGTCTCGGGCTCGGAGATGAAATCGAGATACAGGAGGGATGCAAGAGGCTCATCGTTTGTCGAAGGGAAGAATACCTTACGGTCGACAGGGCCTGCAAGCCACTTCGTGTGTGTGCCGTTCTTGTCTTCAAACGGATCGATTGCGACATAGCCCGCTTCCGGTCCGACCAGTCTCTTCAGGTTGGCATTGATGGAATCCTCGCCGTTGCGGAAAGGATAGTCCCAGTTGTGGGAGAAGGCGCCTACATAGCCGGCCTTCATCATGTCATCCTCTGTGGTGTCGCCGCTGGAATAGATCGCGAAATCATTCCACATCAGGCCTTCGTTGTACCACTGGTTCAGGAGACGGACAGCTTCCTTTGTGCCGTTCTGGGTGAGCTTTCTGTCATCAAAGCCGTTGATATAGTATTCCTTATCGGTCATTTCCGGATCAAGGAAGGACTCGATGAGAGTTCCTGCTCTCCAGCCTACGTCATAGCTGACAGAGTAAGGAACCATCTTGTCGGCATCTGCGCCGAGCAGAGTATCCGCATTGTCCTTGAAGGCAACGAGAACGTCGTGGAATTCTTCCTTTGTTGTGGGAGCTTCCAGTCCGAGGGTATCCAGCCAGTCCTGACGGATGAAGGTAAGGATGCGGTTCATGTTCGCAAGCTTTGCCTCAACTGCCCATACGTTGCCGGTCTCGGGATCCTTGTCCCAGTAAAGGTTGGTCTCACCGAGCCAGTTCCACAGGTTCGGAAGCTCATCCTTGTACTGCTCAAGATAAGGAGCAAGGTCGATAACGCCGCCCATATCCGCATAGGTCTGTACGGTCGGATAGGAGTAGGTCACGCAGACATCGGGAGCTGTGCCGGCTGCAAGGAGGTTGTTGATATCATCAACCTCTGTCCAGCGGGGAACCTTCTGGAACTTGACTTCGACATTGTGCTTCTCCAGCATCTGCTGCTGGATCCATCTTGTGTAGTCGTTGTTCTCGGGATCAGAACCGCCGTCGTTTCCGCGGTCATAAACCTCGACCGTGATGGAACGAGTTTCAGCAAACTTGCCATCCGTAAGCTCGGAAGCGGGAGCCTCTGCCTCTGCTTCGCCGGATGCTGCGGGAGCTGCCGCCTCACCGCCGCCGGATGCTGCGGGAGCCGCTGCCGGTGCCGCGCAGGCCGCAAGTGATACGACCATCGCAGACGCCAATACTGCTGCTAATACTTTTTTCTTCATCTTCATCCTCCTTAATTGAATATGATGAGATATCTTATTCCTTCACGGCGCCGACCATGACACCGTGAATAAAATACTTCTGCAGGAACGGATAGATGCACAGGATCGGTATCGTCGAGAACATGACGATGGCCGCCTTTAAGGACTCCGAAAGACCCGGGGCGGAGAACCCTTCCTGTGTCGCAACCTCGACGCTGTTGATGTTGTTCAGGATGTTGTACAGAAGAAGCTGCAGCGGATAGTACTGCGGTTTCTTGACATACATCAGGGCGTCCGAATAGCCGTTCCATCTTCCTACGGCGTAGAACAGAGCCAGGGTAGCCATAACCGGCTTGGAGAGGGGCACATAGATGGACCACAGGATGCGAAGGAAACTCGCGCCGTCCATCTCGGCCGATTCCCGGAGAGAGTCCGGAATGCCGTAGAAAAAGCTCCGCATGATGATCATGTTATAAATGCTAAGGCAGTAGGGAAGGATCAGTACAATGGGCTTGTCCAGCATTCCCAGCTTCTGGATCAGCAGGTAGTTGGGGATCGTGCCCGCGTTGAAGAACATCGTGATGGTGATGATAATGTTAAAAATGTTCCTTCCGCGAAGCTGCGGGAAAATCAGCGGGTACGCGCAGATGGTTGTCATAAAGAGCGATACAACCGTGCTGATCACCGTGAGCGCTACCGTGTAGAAAAACGCCCGTATATATTTCGGATCTGAGAGAACCGTGCTGTAGGCCCCGAAATTGATGCCCTTCGGGATCAGGTAGATCTCATGCCGGACCAGGTAATCCGTGCCGGACAGCGACCTTGCCAGAAGGTTGATCATCGGGAGTATGCAGATCAGCGATATAAGCACGCAGATGATAACAAATACCCAGTCTCCGATTTTTCCGGTGGTTGATTTTATTTTCATGTCAGATTTCCTTCTTTCACAAATGAGGAACTAAAGGTGCTGCAGGGAGCAGGCTGTTTACCAGAGACCGCGCTCTCCGAGCTTTCTGGAAAGGTAGTTGGCCCCCAGAAGGAAGATAACGCCGACGATGGACTGGAACAGGCCTACGGCCGTGGTCAGCGAGAACTGCAGACCCTTGATACCGTATCTGTAAATGTAGGTCGAGAGAACTTCCGCCCAGCTCATGACCAGGTTGTTCTGCAGAGCGAACGGACGGTCAAATCCGGAACCGAGGATATTGCCGATTGCCATGATCAGAAGGATGACGATGGTCGGCTTGATGCCGGGAAGCGTGATGTGCCACATCTTCTGGAACCTTCCGGCGCCGTCGACCGAGGCCGCTTCGTAAAGCTCGGAATTGATGCCGGCGATTGCGGCAAGGTATACAATGGAATTCCAGCCGAAGCTCTGCCATACGCCGAGGAAAATGTAAGTCCACACCCAGTGGCCCGTATCATTGAGGAAGGGGACGGCCTCGCCGCCGAGCTTCGTGATGACCATGTTGACAAGGCCGGTGCTCGGAGCAAACAGCTGAAGGGCAATACCGTAGATGATGACCCAGGAAAGGAAGTGCGGCATATAGGTGATCGTCTGGACGGCCTTCTTGAACTTTGTGAAAACAAGCTCATTCAGGATCAGCGCGAAAATAATCGGAATCGGGAAACCGACAACGAGGTCCAGAAGGTTCAGGACGATCGTGTTGCGCAGCGCCCTTATGAAATCCGGATTGCTGAAGGCCTGGATGAAATACTGCATGCCGTGGTTCTTGGCGAGCGGCATTTCCCATACGCTCTGGACGATGCTGTACTTTTTGAACGCGATCTGTACATAGATCATGGGAATGTACTTAAATACGAGCAGGTACAGCATCGGCAGAAACAGCAGCAGATAGAGCTGCCAGTAGCGCTTTATGTAGGAACCGAAGCTCTGTTTCCTTACTGCCGGAGCAGGAGTGGTTTTAGACGTTTTCATCAGCACTTCCTCAAAGAAACTGCATATAAAAATGGTTCAGACACTAATTACAGCAAGCACTAATTGCTTTTATAACGTTTAAGGGATAACGAACAGTTGCGGCTGTCCGCCGGCGCAGACTTCGGAAATTTATGAATTCTGCATAAACTGATCTTATCCCAGATCGATTCCTACAGCAATATTTAAATACAAATTCGGCAATATTTGCAAAATGTAACGCAATATTTGATAAGCCAAACAGGGAGAGCAACGTATTATTAAAGAATCAGATAAAATTAAGGAAGAATTCTATGAATAAACTAGATTTGCATAGTGCAGACGGGCCGCAGCTGAGGCTCCCCAGACTCCTGTCGGACGGCATGATCCTGCAGATGGACAGGCCTTCGCACCTGTGGGGGTGGGCTGCGCCCGGCGCCGCCGTAACGGTCCTTGTGGACGGAGAGAAATGTATATCCTGCACGGCCGGGGAGGACGGACGGTTCGACTGCCGCATCCCGGCGCCCTCTGCGGGGGCCGGTCACACGATTACGTTTTCGGACGGAGAAAACAGCCGCACGGTAAAGGATGTTCTTGCGGGGCGTGTGTTCTTCTGCACCGGGCAGTCCAATATGGAGCTCCCGATGGAGCGCGTAAAGGACCGCTACCCTGAGGAGATGAGCATCGAAAACCCGCTGATCCGGACCTTTAAGATCACCGAAGCGGTGTCTTATGACGGACCGCTTGAGGAGAGCCTGACCGGGAAGTGGACGAGCCTTGCCGCGCCGGACATCGCGCAGTTTTCCGCGACAGCGCTCTTTTTTGCGAAGGCGCTGTTTAAGGAGACGGGAACGCCGGTCGGCCTTATCAACGCAACGCTCGGCGGCTCGAGGATCGAGAGCTGGATGAGCCGGGAAATGCTGGAGGGATATGATGAGCTCCTCTCGGAGGCGGACCGCTACGCGGATAAGGAATTCTATGACAGCGTCGTTCAGAGAAACCTTTTGAACCAGGAGACCTGGCTGAGCGCGCTGGACGAGGCGGACCGGTACCATACTGCGCCCCTTCCCCTTCCGGACGGGGCGGCGGACAAAGCCATTCATCTGCCCGTGATGTTCAGGGATACGGAGCTGAAGGGCTTTACCGGGAGTATCTGGCTGCAGAGAGACTTTTATATAGAGAAAGAACTCTGCGAAAGCCCCGAAGACACGGACTGGAAGCTCTGGCTGGGCACAATGGTCGATAAGGATGAGGCCTATGTCAACGGAGTCCCTGTCGGGAGGACGGAGTACCAGTATCCCCCGAGAAAATATCCCGTACCGGGGAGCCTTCTTAAAAGCGGAAGGAACATCCTGACCGTGAGGCTCACCGTGGAGCAGGGACTCGGGCGGGTCACGCCCGGAAAGCCGATGGCAATTTTCCCCGCCCGCTTTGTAACGCCGGAGGAGGCCGCAGGGGAAAATAAGGCCGTCTTCCTGGACGGAGAGTGGAAATACACGATCGGCGCAGCGTGCGGGGCCGCGCCGGAGACAGATTTTGTCAACTGGAAGGCGACAGGTCTCTATAACGCGATGACCGCGCCGTGCCATAATTATGTAATTGAAGCGGTCCTGTGGTATCAGGGAGAGTCGAACACGCACGAGCCCTGGGACTACATGGATCTCACGAAGCGCCAGATCGCGGGCTACAGGAAGCTTTGGAATGATCCGGACCTTCCGTATTATTATGTCCAGCTCCCCAATTTTGTCATCGACCAGACGGACCCGGAGCAGTGGCCTGTCTTCCGCGAAAAGCAGAGGCGTCTCCTTGAGATCCCCGGAACCGGCATGGCCGTAACATTTGACGCCGGTGAGGACAACGACCTTCACCCCGTTGCCAAAAAGCCTGTCGGCGAGAGGCTCGCTCGGCTGGTTCTGGCAAAGGACCTCCGCATGCCCGTCGAGTACACCGGGCCGGTCCCCGTGAAGGCGCAGCCTGGCCGGGAGGCCGGGCAGGGGGCGGACGGCTTTGTGCTTGATCTTTTCCTTACCCACGCCGCCGGAATGTATGAGAAGCCCGGGAGTGAGGGAGAACTCCGGCCCGCATTTGAAGCGCTTACGGAAGACGGCACAGTTTTGTATCCCGAAAAGGAAGAACTCCTTGAAAAGGACGGGATAATCAGACTGTGGTTTACGAGTGAGGGCCCCCGGGAGGGCGTAGGGAACCCCCTGCCTATGCAGCTCCGGTACCTGTTTACAGATACAAACCATGTAAATATGATTTTTAACAGCGATGGACTTCCGATGAGCCCGTTCATTTTGCCGGTCGAGGGGGGAGAAGAAAAAGACCATGAATAATCCCGAAAATAAGAAATGGACACAGCTGTGGCTTCAGTATAAAGCTCCGGAGGGAGGACTTCCGAAGGCGTGGAATGCACTCCTTAGAGTCTCCGTATCCGGGTTCGATCCGGAGAACAGGATCGTAAAAAGCGCCCTGGAGGAATTAAGACGGGGCGTCTTTTCCATGACTGGGAAGGATCCGGAGATCCTTCCGGCGCCGGCTTCGGATGTCAGCTGCGTGCAGTCGGCCCGTGGCGCATGCCTTGTCATCGAAAGGAAGAAGGACATCGCCCCGCAGGGATACCGTGTAAGGACGGAAAGCCCCGCGGGCGCTGCAGACAGCACTGCGGACAGCGCTGCGGGCGGCGCGGTGATTTTCCTTGAGGCGCCGGATGAGAACGGACTTTTATACGGTATTTTCCGCCTCCTGTTTTCCGCACAGCTCTGCGGTGACCCGGAGGAAGCCGCCGGCCTTTTCGAGCCGGACGCCCCGCTTCGCATGTTAAACCACTGGGACAACATGGACGGGAGCATTGAGAGAGGGTACTCCGGTAGGTCGTTTTTCTTTAGGGACAGCCAGTTCCTCGGAAGTGACAGGATCAGGGACTATGCGAGAATCGTCTCCAGTGTCGGCATAAACGCAGTCGTTATCAATAACGTCAACGTTAAGGACGCCGCCAGCTGCCTTGTAACGGAGCGGTATTATGAGGACCTCGCCCGGGTCGGCGGGATTTTCGCCGATTACGGGATAAAGCTGTTTATCAGCATCAATTTTGCGGCGCCCATGGAGATCGGGGGACTTTCCTGCGCGGATCCTCTGGATGAGAGCGTCGCCGCCTGGTGGCAGGAGACGACGGACCGGCTGTACGCGGCCGTCCCGTATCTCGGAGGCTTCCTTGTAAAGGCGGACTCGGAGGGAAGGCCCGGCCCCTTTACCTACGGACGGACGCAGGCGGATGGCGCCAATATGCTGGCGCGATGCGTAAAGCCGCACGGCGGATGCATCCTCTGGCGCTGCTTTGTCTATAACTGCACCCAGGACTGGAGGGATAAAAAGACCGACCGGGCAAGGGCAGGCTATGATAATTTCATTGACCTCGACGGGAAGTTTGACGACAATGTCATTCTCCAGATAAAGAACGGCCCCATGGATTTCCAGATAAGGGAGCCCGTCTCGCCCCTGATCGGCGGCATGACCGGGACAAACCAGATGCTGGAGGTCCAGATTGCGCAGGAATACACCGGGCAGCAGATCGACCTCTGCTATCTCATCCCGATGTTCAAGGAGGTGCTGTCCTTTAAGACCTACTGCACAAAGGACGGGAAGGACACCGTGTCCGATATCGTCTGCGGCAGGACCTTCGGAAACAGGGAAAGCGGCATGTGCGGCATGACGGCGGTCTGCAACACGGGCGATGACGCCTGCTGGACCGGGGACGACCTTGCGGCGGCAAACCTCTACGGCTTCGGGCGGCTGTGTTTTAACAACAGCCTTGGCACGGAGCAGATCGCAAGGGAATGGATCGGACTGACCTTCCGGCTCGGCAAAAAGAACAGCGTAAGGCTCCTTTAGATGCTTCTTGAGTCGAGAGCAGTCTATGAGAAATACTCCGCGCCGCTCGGCATTGGCTGGATGGTAAATCCTGCCTTCCACTACGGGCCTTCGGTTGACGGGTACGAGTATTCCCGCTGGGGAACCTATCACCGTGCGGATCACCTTGGGCTTGGCGTCGACAGGACGGATTCGGGAACCGGCTACGTAAGACAGTACCACGAACCGAATGCTTCCATGTATAATGATCCCGGGAAATGCCCGCAGGAGCTGCTGCTGTTTTTCCACCATCTTCCCTACACCTTCCTGCTGCCCTCGGGAAAGACACTGATCCAGCATATTTACGATTCGCACTTTGAGGGCGCGCAGGCTGTGCTGGACATGCAGAAGGCCTGGGATGAGATGGAAGGCGAAGTGGACGCAGAGGTCTTTTTGCGGGTTAAGGACCGGTTCGAAAGGCAGAGAATCAACGCCTTTGAATGGAGAGACCAGGTAAACAGCTATTTTTACAGGAAAAGCGGAATTCCGGACGAAGCCGGAAGAGAAATATTCTGATGAGATATTTATTTAACGACAACTGGAGCTTTCTTGAGATGTCATATGATGCGGGGGCAGATGAAGCGGCGGCTTTACTCCCCCGCTTTTCTCCTGTGCCCATACCCCACGACTGGCTGATCGGCGACTCGCGGGATCTCTACCGGGAAGGGAGCGGCTGGTATGTAAAGACCTTCCGCACGGACAGCGTTCCCGGCGCGAAAGCCCTGCTTGATGAGGGCGGGCACGTCCTTCTTACGTTCGAAGGAATCTACATGGACAGCACGGTTTACGTCAACCGGCAGAAGGCCGGGGAGTGTCCGTGCGGCTATACGACATTTACCCTTGATATCACGCCTTATCTGACGGGTGGGGACAACGAGATCCTCGTCTGCGCAAGGCACCGCGCGCCGAACAGCCGCTGGTACTCGGGCGCCGGGATAAACCGCGATGTGTGGATCCGCTTTACCGGCCGGAGCTATATTCCGGAGAACGGAATCTACGTCGTCACAAAGGCGGAGGGGAAAACAGCGGGAGCTGCGGCCGAATCTCCTGCGGGAGTTCCGGCGGGAGCTGCGGCGGGAAGCCCTGCAGGGAATGTGGCCTCCGGGCGCCTTCACGTCGAGGCGCAGTGCGTCTGTCCGGACGGCTGCACCGTTATGGCGGCCCTGTATGACGATGCGGAGCGGCTCATCGCCGAAAAGGAAGCCGGAAGGGAGCCAGGCGGCTTTGCGGAAGGGAAGGACTGCGCCGCCGGGAGCGGCAAAGGCGCGGGAGAGGCGGCCGGCGACGCCGACGCCGCAGCTGTATTTGCTGCAGATCTGGACTGTCCGGACGTGCATCTGTGGAGCCCGGAGGAGCCCCGCCTCTATACACTCGAGGTCTGCCTTTTCCGGGAGGAAGTCCTTCTTGAAAAGGAGCGGATTCGCACAGGCTTCAAGCAGATAAGAATATCCCCGGACGAGGGGCTTTTCCTTAACGGGAGGCATTATAAGCTGCAGGGAGTGTGCCTTCATCATGACCAGGGGGCGCTGGGAAGCGCCTTCCACAGGCAGGCGCTTGAAAGGCAGCTTAAGACCCTGAAGGAGATGGGGGTCAACGCGCTCCGCTGCGCCCATTCCCTTCCCGCGCCCGCGTTTATGGAGCTTGCGGATGAAATGGGCTTTCTTGTCATGTCGGAAGCCTTCGACATGTGGGAAAGGCCGAAGACGCCATGGGACTATGCCCGCTTTTTCCCGAAGTGGCATGCCTTCGATGTGGAGCAGTGGGTAAAGAGGGACAGGAACCATGTTTCGCTCCTTTTCTGGAGCATCGGGAATGAGATTTACGACACCCACGCGGATCCGGAGAGAGGGACATACCTTGTGAAGCACCTCACCGAACTCGTGCGCAGGTTCGATCCCCTGTCGGATACAGCCATAACGCTCGGCTCCAACTGGCTCCCCTGGGAAAACACGAGAAAGTGCGTGGACTCTTTAAAGCTCGTCGGCTATAACTACGGCGAAAAATATTATGCGGCGCACCATGAAGAGCACCCGGACTGGGCGATTTTCGGGAGTGAGACCTCCTCGATCGTACAGAGCCGCGGAATCTATCATTTCCCTCTTTCGGAAAAGAAGCTGAGCGAGGACGACGGCCAGTGCTCGTCGCTCGGCAATTCTCCGACCAGCTGGGGCGCGCAGAGTCTTGAGGACTGCGTTGCAATCGACAGGGATATTCCCTGGTCCCTGGGACAGTTTATCTGGAGCGGCGCCGACTATTTCGGCGAGCCGACACCCTACCATTCGAGGAATTCCTTCTTCGGCCTGATCGACACCGCGGGCTTCCCGAAGGACGCGTATTATGTCTGGCAGTCTGCCTGGAGGGATCCGGCCGAATACCCCATGATCCATATTTTCCCTTACTGGGACCATAACCCCGGGCAGATGATCGATATCCGGGTCGCCTCCAACGCAGTGGAGGCGGAGCTTTTCCTGAACGGAAAGAGCCTCGGAAGACAGAGGCTCACGCACAAGGTGGGGAGCGGAAAGCATCTGATTGCGGACTACAGGGTGGCCTTTGAGTCGGGAGAGCTTCTCGCCAAGGGGTACGACGGCGATGGAAACTGCATCGCGTCCGAGCGCATCCGTTCCTTTAAGGATCCGGCAGGGATTGTCCTGAAGGCGGACGAGGGCAGCCGGGCAGCAGGCAGTCAGGCAGCAGGAGCAAAGCTGTTCTTTGTCACAATTTCGGCTGTGGATGAGGACGGCGCCCCGGTGGAAAACGCCTGCAGCAGGGTGTCGGTTGAAGTGAGCGGCGCGGGGCACCTTGTCGGCCTCGACAACGGGGACAGCACGGACTACGAGAGCGTAAAGGGGACGTCGAAAAGACTGTTCTCGGGAAAGCTCCTTGCAATCATAGCCGCGGACGACGCAGGCGGCAGGATCTGTGTGCGCGTCACATCGCCCGGACTTGAGGGCGCAGAGCTTATTCTTGACGCGGCGCAGGAGCAGGATGCGATTCCGGTGCGGGATGCTGCGTGGGAGCAGGATGCTGCGTGGGATCTGGATGC
>CADBPC010000066.1 GCA_902796425.1 uncultured Lachnospiraceae bacterium | reverse complement strand
TGCTTGGGAAAACAGATGGCGCGTCGGCTGGGGATGGCAGCAGTTATCTTGATATTGCATCCTTCATCAAATCACAGGGCGCTAATCCGAAGGCAGACCTGCTGGAATTATGGAAGAGGATTGTCTTCAATATGGCTGTATCAAATACAGATGACCATTTGCGGAATCATGCATTTTTGCTGTCGTCTCGCGGATGGACACTGTCCCCGATGTTTGATGTAAATCCGGAAGCCTATGGGGATGAGCTCTCGCTGAATGTTGATGAAACGGATAACCATATCCGGCCGGAACTTGCAATTTCTGTAGCAGAATACTTTGGCATCAGAAAGAAAGATGCAGAATCAATTGCTGCAGATATAAGAAAAACCGTAGGGGAACGATGGCAATATCTCGCAAAGTCCAATGGGCTGTCCAGAGGGCAAATTGAGGCTATGTCCCCGGCATTTCGCCATTTCTGAGCAAATCCCGCTCTGGTGATCAGTACGGAATGTGCTACAATAGTCCGGTATGTTATATAATAGGAAGAAAAGAACTGGGCGGCCATAATCTGCCGCAGCACTCAAGAAACCCCGTGCCCCAAAGGCGCGGCTGCGGCATGCCACCCTTCAAACCCTGCAGGATTGGAAATATAGATCGTGGATTTATCGATTAATAAATATGTGATCAGAAGAACGATTCTGGTCTTCATGGATGCTGTCAGCATTGCGCTGGCCTATTTTCTCGCACTGTTCGCGAGGTTTGACTTCTCGCTCGGGAATGTCCCGAACGAGTATCTTGTCGCGACCCTTCGCTTTGCCCCGATCGCGATCGTCATCTCGATCATCGTCTACTACATCGCGCGCCTCTATCACAGCATCTGGCGCTACGCCAGTGTGAGCGAGATCTACCGGATCGTCATCTCGTATATCATTCTCGGCGCGATCTTCCTTGGCTTGGAGCAGATCCATTACCTCAGGATCCCCAGAGGCGTCCTCTTTATCAGCTATATCCTCAGCTTCGTCGCCTGCGTCGTCATCCGCTTTGCCTACCGGATCCTCCGGAGCCTTATCATCAACTCCTCAATCAGCGTGGACGCGCCGCCCAAGAACCTTATGGTCATCGGCGGAGGAAGCGGCGGCAGAGAGCTGATCAAGGACCTGAAGGGCAAAAAGGACTACAAGGTCCGCGTCGTAGTCGATGACAATCCGACGACCTGGGGCCGCTACCTCGAGGGCATCCGCATCGGGGGCGGGCGCGATTCCATCGGCGAGCTGGCGAAAAAGTACAGCATCGATACGATCATCTTCGCGATCCCTTCCGCGTCCGCAAAGGACAGGAAGGACATCCTTAATATATGCAAGGACACCGGCTGCAGCCTGCAGACGATCCCCGCGCTTTCGCAGATCGTCTCCGGCGAGGTCAACGTGACAAAGCTCAGGGACGTCAGCATCGACGACCTCCTCGGCCGCGATGAGATTAAGGTAAATAACGACGAGATCCTTCGTTCCATCCGGGGAAAGGTCATCATGGTGACGGGCGGCGGCGGCTCCATCGGCTCCGAGCTCTGCAGACAGATCGCGGCGGCGGGCCCGAAGCAGCTCATCATCTTTGATATTTATGAAAACAACGCCTACGACATTGAGCAGGAGCTGAAGAGAAAATATCCTGACCTGAACCTTGTGACCCTGATCGGCTCCGTTCGCAATACGAACCGGGTAAACAGTGTCCGCTCGCAGTATCATCCCGACATGATCTATCACGCGGCGGCGCATAAGCACGTGCCCCTCATGGAAACCAGCCCGGACGAGGCAGTAAAGAACAACGTCATGGGGACCTATAAGCTCGCCATGGCGGCGGCGAAGGCCCATGTCGGCAGGTTCCTTCTGATCTCCACCGACAAGGCCGTGAACCCGACGAGCCTTATGGGCGCGACCAAGAGAATCTGCGAGATGATCATCCAGATGATGGCAAGAGATTATCCGGATACGGGCTTTATGGCCGTCCGCTTCGGAAACGTACTCGGCTCCAACGGGAGCGTCATTCCTCTCTTCCAGAAGCAGATCGCGGAGGGAGGCCCCGTCACCGTGACGGATCCCAACATCATCCGCTATTTCATGACCATCCCGGAGGCCGTAACCCTCGTCCTCCAGGCCGGGTACTATGCAAAGGGCGGCGAGATCTTTGTCCTCGATATGGGCAAGCCCGTCCGGATCGACGACATGGCAAGGACGCTGATCAAGCTCTCCGGATTTAAGCCTGACGTCGACATCCCGATTGTTTACACCGGCCTTCGCCCCGGAGAGAAGCTCTACGAAGAGCTCCTTATGGACGAAGAGGGCATGACCAAGACAGAGAATGACCTTATCTACATCGGACATCCGATCGAGATGGATGAGGAAGTATTCCGGGAACAGCTCCGCCTTCTGGACGAGGCCTCCAGGAGCGAAGTGTCGAAGGAGGAGATGAAGCGGATCGTGGCGAAGGTCGTCCCGACCTACGACCCGGACCTGTAAACAGAAGCGGTAAAGCCGGCAGATAACCGGCAGGCAGCCGATAGGCGGAACTTGCAGAATAATATATGAATTATTCTCCATTTTCTTCAGCAATATTGTGAAGGTTTACACCTGCGATAGTACTTCACAAATGCAGGATTCTCCTATATAATGTGCATTAACGTGACAGGTGGTCAAGATTTTGATTTTCAGGCATCGGCACAAGGCCATCTGCCGCAGAGAAGTTTTTGTTACTGCCGCATATCGTTACAGTCTGCAGAGGGAACGGACCGCAAGTTATATGGTATGTGCTTACAAAGATGTGCCACATGGCTTGTTTTTTGTTGAGTAAATGCGGGTGGCAGTCAGGAGTAGTATATGTACAGGAAAGCCTCCAAAGGATGGCTTAAACACGGCGATTTTATATTACTCGATATTATTGTTCTGCAGCTGAGCTACTTTATTACATACAGAATACTGACAGGGAATTCCCATCCGTATCAGTCCTACAACTCAAGGTTCCAGGCACTGATACTGGTATTGGGAGAACTGCTGACGATATTATTTACGCAGAACTACAAGAATATCCTCAGACGCGGAAAGCTTGAGGAGACTTTGCATGTCTGCAGCTATATCAGCGAATGCATGGTGATCAGCCTGGTGATTCTGTTCGCCATGCACCAGACGGGTATTGTCTCAAGGCTCCAGTATGGCATTACAGCGGTATTATTTGTAATCATTGCCGTACCGGTGCGGCTCCTTAATAAGGAAAGAGTACTGCGGAGCAGACCGAGGCATGAAAGGTCCTTGGTACTGGTGACCTCTTCAAGGATTGCTGATGAGGCGATTGAAAAGCTGACTAAGGGTAAGGCCTTCCGCGATTATGTCCTGTCCGGAGTAATTCTTCTGGATGAGACGGATGAGAATGGCTTTGTAGAGAAGATCAAGAAGCAGTACGGCATCAGGGCCGGACTCCTGACACCGAAGACGATCGGTGAGGTGACACGAGGATGGGTCGATGAGGTCTTTATCCTCCAGCCGCATGAGAGCCTGATTCCGCTGGACTTTATGAAGTCCCTGATGGACATGGGCATCACCGTCAGCTTCTCTATGGATGTCTTTTCCGAATGGGCGGTGAATGACATCCAGAAAATCGGCCCCTACAAGGTTCTGGTCAACAGCATGAGCGCTGTAACACCGGGTGCCTACGCGGTCAAGAGGGCAGTTGACATACTGGGCGGAATCGTAGGATGCATCATCACCGGCATCCTGTATCTCTTCATTGCGCCGAGGATCCGCAGGGAATCCCCGGGACCGATTTTCTTCAAGCAGGAGAGAGTCGGCCGTAACGGCAAGACCTTTAAGATGTACAAGTTCCGCAGCATGTACATGGACGCGGAGGAACGCAAGCAGAAGCTCATGAAGGAGAACAAGATCTCCGGCGGTATGATGTTCAAGCTTGACGACGACCCCCGCATTATCGGAAGCGAAAAGAAGGACAAGAACGGGAAGCCCGCGGGAATCGGCAATTTCATTCGCAATACGTCGATCGACGAGTTTCCGCAGTTCTTTAACGTGCTCATCGGCAATATGAGCCTTGTGGGCACAAGGCCGCCAACTCCCGACGAATGGGAGAAATACGGTCTCGGCCACAGGATAAGGATGAGCATAAAGCCCGGACTTACGGGGCTATGGCAGGTCAGCGGCAGGAGCCGCATAACCGACTTCGAGGAGGTC
>CADBPC010000065.1 GCA_902796425.1 uncultured Lachnospiraceae bacterium | reverse complement strand
TGTGGTTGTAGATATGATTCATTATTATGCCAATTCTTCAATGGTAACAAGTCTGTTCCGGGTTAAATTAATGAAACTATTGTGGTATGCGGATGCGCTTTCATATAAACGCAGGGGGCATTCTATATCAGGACTCGTGTACCGCGCATTGCCGATGGGTGCTGTTCCAATAGCATACGAATCGATTGTTGATCTCAGTACTGTCCGCTGCGAGGAGATCGATATGGGTGAGGGGACGGGATATAAATTCCTGCCTTCAGAGGATAAAGAGTACAATTATTTAACTGCTGAGGATAAAGAGATTCTTGACACTGTCATACGAAAATTCGGCAGAGCCTCAAAAAACAGAATAGTTAAAATAATGCATCTGGAAGATGCATATACCGAAACAGCCTCAAATGATATCATCCAATTCAAGTATACCCAGACATTAAGTTTATCCTGAAATGATGGGGGATTTATTGGTATAATTAATAGGATTGGCAGGAAGAATAAAAAGTGCTTCCGGCTGGTACGCGAGGCGCTGCCCCAGGGAGCGCCAGATGCGTTCCCGAACAGGAAAACAGTAACGATACAGACCGCTTAATGAAATCTGGAAAATCAGGAATTAAGAATACAGAAATGCGGCTTGCAAAGGCTTTATCAGCTTTTCTCTGCGTCGCATCCATAATGACAGCCCGGCTGCAAACATACGCTCAGGAAGAGTCCGCGTTTGCAGCGGCAGATGTCAGTATTGAAGCTGCAGCAGGCTCTGCAACTGAAGACAGCACCGCAATCCTTGCCGCTGAGGAAGTCGCGGCTGAAACTGCGGCCGGCGGCGGGATCACCGGAGGAGCTGCTGCAGATGCCGCAGAAGCAGATGGAGCTGCCTCTGAAGAGACTCTTCTGATGCAGGCTCCTGAAGCGGAGCTTTTATATGACAGCACTGATACCCCGGCGGCAGCCGGAGCCCGCGATTTTCTTGATGCCTCGAACGCAAAGGAGGCTTGGGAATATTCCCGCGGTGAGGGTATAACCGTGGCTGTCATTGACTCGGGGATTAATGCAGATCATGAAGATCTTGCCGGTGCTGTCGACGGGGCACTCAATGTCATCCCGGAAAAGCAGTACGGAGATAACGGACTTTTTGCGGACAGTCCGATTGCTGCTTACGGGTCTCAGGACAATGTGGGCCACGGCACACATCTGGCAGGCATTATCGCCGCCCGCGACAATGAGACCGGTGTGACCGGAATTGCTCCCGAATCGAAGGTTCTCTCCGTGAAATTCATGGATTATTACCGTGGATCGGGCGCCGGGACCCTCAGCTGGATGACGCAGGCGGTCCGCCTGGCGATTGAAAACGGCGCGAAGGTTATTAACTGTTCATTCGGCACAAGCAGCGAAATATCGGAGAATACATCCGGCGGCGCCGACTTTATGGCAGCCGTAAATGAGGCGAATAATGCCGGTATCCCGTTTGTATGCGCTGCCGGAAATGCCGGAAAGAGTGTCATGTATCCCGCGGCATTGCCGCTTGAAAACATTATCTCTGTATCAGCATACGGGGTTACGGATGAGGGAGTGAAAATATATAAGACCTACACAGATCCCGAAAATGTAACGATATCTGCGCCCGGCATTAAGGTCAACAGTACCTGGAAGGACGGGGAATACAATACCCAGACGGGAACCAGCATGGCGGCCGCCGTCGTGAGCGGCTCGATTGCGGATCTTCTGTCCTATGCGGGTCAGAACAATGTCGTTCTCAGCTGTAAGGAGATCATTACACTCCTTCAGGATTCGGCGGACAAACCGGAGCAGGATGATACTGCGGCTTCCTTCGGAGCCGGGATGCTGAATGCCGGAAATATGCTGGAGCTCTTTAAAGTTCGTTACCTTACAGAAACCGGAGGTGACAGCAAAGAGGATGAGGTTATTATTGTGATTGCAAAGGATCCGGCCTCAGAATCGAATGATTCCGGCCAGCCCGGGCAGCAGGATGCAGGCGCCGCCGCGGCTTATCCGGTGGAGGAAACACAGGAAACCGCATCCCCGAAGGTATTCCTTACCGAAGAGGAGTGCGATGCGCTTGCAAAGCAGATTGCCGAAGCTGTTATAGCGGCAGCTGCCGCAGGAAAGACCGGAGAAGGCGATGTCCTTTTGTTTGCGCAGGATGGCAGCGGATCCGGGAACTCGCCTTTGCAGGTAATCATCGTGAGTCCTGACAGCACAATTGCGGATCCGGCAGGGATGGCCGGCATCGCGGGAAGCCTCGTGGATCCCGCCGCTTATGCAGACGGCAGGTATCTTGTCATCGGAATGCCCGAGCTGACAGGAAAAGGGATGGAGCACTGCGCCGCTGAGGAAGCGGCGATGACGGCAGCCTTCGGCGAGCATTATGTCAGCCTGAGAAAATGGATTCAGGATGAACAGCAGTCGGGACAGACACCGGATTCTGCGCAGGTGCAGCCGGAGGGAACGGTACAGCTGCAGACGTCGGATACAATGCCCGGCATGCCGGATGGCATTCTGCCGGACGGTTTTGTTTCCCCTGACGGAGAAACACTGCTGCCGCAGGGACAGTCTGCGGTATGCAGGATTATTTACAGTTACATGATTAAAAAGAAAGATACAGATAAGATACAGGTTGTCATGCATTGACCGGAGTACCGGAAGATTCGGAGGGAAAAGACATGATGAGAAAAAACTACAGAACCATTCCCGCAGCATTGCTTATTGCCGCATTAATGACTGCAGGCTGTGCAGCATCTGCGCCTGCCGCGCCGCCGGCAGCCGGAACAGAGTCTGAGGCACAGGCACCGGCCGGTGAGGCAGCAGAGGATAACAAGGCAGAAGAGGAATCCGCCGGGGAAGCTGAAGCTGCCGGCCAGACCGAAGAAGCCGGACAGGAAGAGGTCTCCGGTGAGACAGCAGGTGAGGCTTCAGGGGAGGGAGCAGCATCTGAAGAAGCCGCGCAGGAAATGCAGGTAAAGGTCCTTCCCGAGGGCGTAACACGCGACACGTTAGTGGCCCAAGGCGATGAGATCCTCTTCCCGACACTGCTTGAAAAAGAGGAGATTTCCGATCCGGATAATCTGGAGGATCCGGAGATTGTCTCGCGCCTGAACGTGCTGCCTGCGGATGTCCTTGAAAACGCGCAGCCCTATGATTTCTTCACGGACAATTACAGCGAAGAGGAGCATATTTCTCTCTTTGCAGACTATCCGGATATTGACACAAAACTCTATCTCTACCATGACGGCGCAGACGGCAGCCAGGGCGTTATTTTCGATGTTGACGGAACAAGGACATGCTTCTCCCAGGGTTATAATCTTCTTCGCGAGCCTTCAGCCGGCAAGGGCGATTATGACGGTGACGGCAGGGATGAAATCGCACTGATCATGCCCTGGGTTTCGGGGACAGAGGTGTCCGCCCAGAAGCTCTTTATCTATGAGATCGGCGAGGACGGAAAGGTTTCCTGCACGCCTCTGGATATCCAGTATATGACTGACCGGATCCGCGGCTGGCTCGAGGCGGATTACGACAGGCAGTCGGTTGTTCTCAGGGATGAGAACGGAATCCGCGGTGAGATTACCTTTGCGGACTCCCTTGAGTATTATGAGGATATTCCCGAGGATCTGAGCACATGGGAGCCGCTCACGCTTGACGCGATTCTTTTTACGCATATTTATGACTTTACCTTTGAAGGGGATGACAAAATCCGTCTGGCGGACACTGTCGGCCTGCATTATAAGGAATACCCGGGGAACTGCTTTGCGCAGGAATGCGAATTTTTCCTGGATGTTGTTTATGACGGAAGCAAAATCACTCTTGAGATCGCAGACGCTGACCAGCCCGGAACCAAAAAGGAAATCGTATTTTCTGCGGTCAGCCATCCGGTCAGTTTTTCCAAAGACGATACGGTCCTGATGACAGCGAACTATCTTGAGATTCAGCTGGACGATGAGACAAAGGAAGCTTATCCCGCTCTTGTGGATGCGGTCGACCGATTCAACATCGATGAGGAAACAATGACCATCGATACCGTTAGCCGCTGGTCGGAGGATGACCTGGAGTATTTTCCCTACGACTGGGGAATCTCATATCAGTCAGAAAGAAGCTTTTATCCTTCCAGACAGAAGGACGTTTTGTCTTTCGGAACAGGCATCTATACGTTTCTTGGCGGTGCGCACGGATTCCAGAGTTATTCCGGCATCAACATTGATCCGAAGACCGGAAAAGAGCTTGCACTTTCGGATGTAATATCCGATCCCTCCGCTCTTAAGGAAGTTATCTTTGATGAACTCCTGGCGCAGAACGACGACCTCGCGGATGTGTACGAAGCGGATGAGGGAGAGACCAGCGATAAGGATATTCTCTTCGAAAATCTGGACAAAGCGCTTGCAGACGACGGATGGGCGCTGTCGTGGACGGTTACGGACGAGGGAATTGTTGTTTATTTCCCCGACTATTTCCTTGGCTACTATGCGCTCGGATCGAGGCTTGTGGCGGTTCGGTACGTGGATCATCCGGCATTGTTTACCGACAGATATTCCTACAACGTATATCCTGATTCTGAGATCGCCGAGACTCCGAAGATGCTTGAACTGACGGAGACAGAGCCGGAAGAGCGTACATACAATCCGGACTTTGGAACACTCCCTGCAGCCATCACCGTGGAGTTTGCGGACGATTCAGAAAAACAGGCGGAAAACAGCAGCAGGTACGTTCTTTCCGACTCGCCGGATGCAGCCACCGTTGTTTTCAGTGCGGAAAAGCCCGTCCGGAATTTCAAGATTCTTGAACTGGAATGCACCTTCGTTACAGAGGATGGCAAGCCTGTTTTCAACACAAACAGCGTCAAGTCCTGGAAGGAACTCGTGCCCGGGCAGCCGCTGGAGGTTACTATGGAATTCGCCGGCGACATTCCGAATAATGGATTCTTCTATATCGATGAGGACGGAGCCGTCCGCAGGTTCTCGCTGGAGCTCAGCGGTGAGGATGGGAGCCTTATTGCGACAGAGATTGAGTATTGACGGCAAATCCCGAAATAACGGCAACATGCAGGGTATATGTTCCCGGTGACCAGATCCCGACCAACGAAATGCACCGCCTGTACAACCCCAGGTACCCTATGGTATCCGCCCACCACTACACGGCAGACACCAATGAGGTAAGAGTTCTTACGACCCAGAGAGGGTGGAAATACGAGGGAATTGCCTGGTACGGAGCAAACTGAAAACATTTATTGGAACAGCAGAAGGCTGCCGCATCGTGAAGATGCGGCAGCTTTCTTTTTAGTGGAGCCTCCTGCCGGCGGAGCAGGATCCCCACATTCATCTTTTCGGCGGCAAAAGGCCGTGGGCGATCCTTACAATCGTCTTGACAATAATAGTTAGTTGTACTAAACTCATGGTCGGCAGTTTGTACACTCTAACATCAAAGGAAGGCGAGATATGATGCCATTGACAATGGCCGGGGCGGGAGAGACCGTCACAATCGGTAAGATCACAGGTAAGGACGAGGTGCGTCAGCACCTGGCGGAGCTCGGCTTCGTTGTAGGAAGCGAAATCAAAGTTGTCAATGATATGGGCGGCAATGTTATCGTCCAGGTCAAGGACAGCCGGGTGGCGCTCGATAAAACGATGGCGAACCGGATCATGGTATAAGCAAGGAGGAGACAGATGAAGACACTGAAGGAAGCAAGGGTTGGCGAGACCGTTGTGGTTAAAAGACTGCACGGAGAAGGCGCCGTCAAACGCCGCATTATGGACATGGGCATTACAAAGGGCGTTGAGATTTATGTCCGCAAGGTTGCACCGCTCGGTGATCCCATGGAGCTGAATCTGCGCGGATATGAACTGAGTGTCCGCAAGGCAGATGCCGAAATGATTGAAGTGGAATAAGCTGCTCTTTTTTTATACTGCAGTTAGCTAATTAAAACCTCTTAGAAGGGAGAGATAAACTATGGAAATCAAAATCGCTCTTGCGGGGAATCCCAACAGCGGCAAAACAACGCTGTTTAACGCCCTGACAGGATCACGACAGTATGTAGGCAACTGGCCGGGCGTTACGGTTGAGAAGAAGGAAGGAAAGCTCAAGGGCAGGGATGATGTAATCATCCAGGATCTGCCGGGTATTTACTCTCTTTCTCCGTACACACTGGAGGAAGTCGTCGCAAGAAATTACCTTGTCACCGAGAAGCCTGATGCAATCCTGAACATTGTCGACGGTACCAATATTGAGAGAAACCTGTATCTCACGACACAGCTTATTGAGCTCGGAATTCCCGTGGTCGTCGCGGTCAACATGATCGACCTGGTCCGCAAGAACGGAGATACTATTGATCTTAAAAAGCTTTCCGATGCGCTTGGCTGCAAGGTTGTGGAAATGAGCGCTCTTAAAAATGAGGGCGGCCTTGAGGCTGCGAAGGCAGCGGTTGACGCGGCAGGCGCTAAAAGGAAGGGCGAGCTGCCGCATGTGTTCACAGGCAGTGTAGAGCACGCCATTGCGCACATCGAAGAGAGCATCGAGAAGCTGGTGGATCCTCAGTACATCCGCTGGTATGCGATTAAGATCTTTGAGCGCGACGAGAAGGTTCTCGATTCCCTGAAGCTGGACGCAGACCTTAACAAGCATCTTGAAGAGCACATTACGGACTGCGAGAAGGAGATGGATGACGATGCGGAGAGCATCATCACGAACCAGCGCTACGCATACATCGATACAGTCATCAGAAAGGCTGTAAAAAAGCAGGGATCCAGACATGATCTGACCACCTCCGACAAGATCGACCGCATTGTCACGAACCGCTGGCTCGGACTTCCGATTTTTGCCTGCATCATGTTCCTCGTATATGCGATCGCGATGGGCGGCTGGAAGGTTTCCATCGGTACAAGCCTTACGGACTGGGCAAATGACGGACTGTTCGGCGACGGCTGGTTTATCTCCGGCGATGTTGACGGCTATGATGAAGCGGCAGGCGAGTTTGAAACTGCATCCGCTGTAATCGAGGCATATGAGAACGGCGATGAAATTGCCTACATCCTCGACGGCGATACCGGTGAGACAGAGGAAATCGAAGTCAACGACGCTTCCTATGCCGAGGCGCTTGAGGTAGCGGAGCCGGATCCGCACGACTATGGAACCTGGGTTCCCGGCATACCGGTACTGCTTGACAAGGTCCTGTGCAATGCGGAGGGTGAACCCCGCATCGCCGACTGGCTTTACAGCCTGATCCAGGACGGTATCGTGGCCGGTGTCGGAGCGGTGCTCGGCTTCGTTCCCCAGATGCTGGTTCTGTTCCTGCTCCTGGCGATTCTCGAGGACATCGGCTATATGGCCCGTGTCGCCTTCGTTATGGACCGTATTTTCCGTCAGTTCGGACTGAGCGGCAAGAGCTTTATCCCGATGCTCGTGGCGACAGGGTGCGGTATTCCCGGACTTATGGCATCCAGAACTATTGAGCAGGACCGTGACAGGAAGCTGACTCTTATGACAACGACCTTCATGCCCTGCGGCGCAAAGCTTCCTATTATCGCACTGTTTGCGGGCGCACTGTTCGGCGGCAGCACCTGGGTTGCGGTCAGCGCATACTTTATCGGTATCTTCTCCATCATCGTATCCGGAATCATGCTCAAGAAGTTCAAGGCATTCTCCGGTGACCCGGCTCCGTTTGTCATGGAGCTTCCCGCCTATCATGTTCCCAGCGTCGGCAACGTTCTGAGAGCTACATGGGAGAGAGGCTCGAGCTTCATCAAGCGCGCAGGCAGCGTCATCCTGATTTCTTCCATTATTCTCTGGTTCCTGCAGGGCTTCGGCTTTGTGGACGGCGCCTTCGGAATGGTCGATGACAACAACAATTCGATCCTCGCGGCGATCGGCAATGTAATTGCATTTATCTTTGTCCCTGTAGGCTTCGGCCACTGGCAGGCAGCGGTTGCAACCATCACCGGCCTGATCGCAAAGGAAGAGGTCGTCGGTACTATGGGCGTCCTTTATCCCGGCAACCTTTATCGTGAGCTTGCTGCCAACTACAGCAGCATCGCGGGCTACAGCTTCATGGTATTCAACCTTCTTTGCGCTCCCTGCTTTGCTGCTATCGGCGCGATCAAGAGAGAGATGAATAACACGAAGTGGACACTCGGCGCGGTAGGATATATGTGCGCATGGGCTTATGTAATGGCTCTGATCGTTTACAACCTGATCGGACTCTTCTTCGGTGTAGGCTTCAGCCTCTGGACTGTATGCGCGGCTGTTGCTCTGGTTGTCCTTGTCTATCTGGTGGTGCGCAAGAACCCCTATGATGACAATCACCTTCGTGTTAAATAACAGGCGGACATATGATATGATTAAGATCACGGCAAAAATCGACGGAATGATGTGCGGGATGTGCGAATCCCACGTCAATGATGCGCTTCGCAAGGCATTTGAGATCAAAAAGGTGACCTCCTCCCACAAAAAGGGGACGGCAGAGATCCTGACGGACAGCGACATTTCAGACGACGCGCTCAGGTCCGCGCTGGAGCCGACGGGCTACACCTTTGTCTCGGCTGCGCGTGAGCCGTATCAGAAGAAAGGACTTTTCAGATGATTCTTCAATGGATTTCCTCGAATATCCCGAATATAGTGGCGGGAGGAGTGGTGCTTCTCCTTGTGGCTGTGAGCGTTCGCAATATACTGCCGGGTAAGGGGAAGAGCGGCTGCTGCGGCAGCTGCGCGGGCTGCTCCGGCGGGTGCGCCGCCTGCGCCCACCACGTGAAGAAGGGATGAAAAAATAACGGACAGAAGTCCGTCACTGATTTGCATTCTTAAACTTAAAGAGGCTGCAGCAATCTGTAGCGATCGGCTTACGATCCGTTCTACACCTTGCTGCAGCCTCTTATTGTCACTTGACGTTTTTTGTCACTTGACGTATTCCATGAGTTCGTACACTCTGTCCCGGGTCATGTCGGCTTTCACGCCGTTGATGATCATTCCCTGAATGCTGCCGCCCTCATACTGGCGGCCTTCCTTTTCTGCTGCTGCCTCCTTGGAGCCGATCCACTTGACCTGCTCGTCTGTGAGGCTCTTCATCCGGTCTTCGGGGAGCGTGGTCTTCAGATAGGACCAGATTTCATTGAGAAGGTCATCCCAGAGGACATACTGCTCCTCGGCTGTCAGGTTATATTGCAGCTGGGACATATCCTCTTCCTTCATCCGACGGTCAATCTCATCGGACGCGGCCTGCGCATCCTCCAGATGTGTCTTCAGAACCTCTGCCGTGAGCGCAGCGGCCGGACCGGAGGCAGGTGCAGCGCTGCCGGAATCAGAGGCCTGGTTGTCCGGTTCATATACGGGATATCCGCCAAAGCCATCCCCGGTGCTTTCATTATAAAGACCGTAGATTGTCATTTTCCCGTCTTTTTCTGTATCCTTTGCCATGGGCACCCAGCTCAGGAAGCTCTCGGGGAGCGAGTCAATCGGCTTGCCCGGCAGGTAGAAGTACAAATCCTTTGCCCCATCCAGACCGTACGGCACGCTGTAGATATAGCGGATGCCGTCTTTTATTTCCGTCTCGCCGTCTTTGTAATTCAGGGAGAGCGATTTCAGCACCGTTTTATAGGTATAATCATCAACCTTCTGAAGGGCGTCGAACTGACCGGAAAACTCGCAGTAGTACAGCGTTCCGTTCGGGTACCCGTCACCGCTGTCGCCCATATCGGAGTCCTGGTACAGCCCCTTAAAGGACCCGTCCCCGGAAGGATGAAGCTCTGTGTGCCAGCCGCCCACGCCGCTGGAAAAATAGAATTCCTGCTTTGCGATATCCGCGTAGGAGAAACCGGCCGCTGCCCCGGCGGTGTCGTCTGCGGCTGCAGCGACGTTTGCATCTGCCTGAGCGCTGCCTGTCGCCACAGAGGCACTCTTTGACCCCTGTCCTGCAGCTGTACTCTCAGACTCCTGTCCTGCAATTTCCGAGCTCCCTGCGCCGTCCTGCACACCTGAGGCGGCAGTACCATCGCTTATCTTCTCCCAGCCGACGGGCGCGGTCTCCTGAGTCTGCGACTGAGAACATGCGGCCAGTGAACATGACAGCACAAGCGCTGCCGTAACAATGAGATGTCCTACTGTCTTGTTTTCCATAATAATCCCCTTTTAGTGCATCAAAAAATCACCGGCGGCTGAGTTTTTCAACGGGTATCATCATCATTTGCTCTGAAAACCAGCCGTACCGCAAAGACAGAGCCTTTGAAGCACTCCTCCCGGAACCGGTGAAATTATATATAGTGTAGCACAATCATTATTTCAGCGTATAAAAACATGCTGAATATCTGCTGAAAAAACTGTTAACTGCGTACTGCCGTGCGTGTTACTGTTTCTCGTAAACCGGCGTGCAGGTCAGGTGCATGCCGAGCCTCCGGTAGATATCCTCATCGACGGAGGAGAGGATAACCGTGGAGTGCGCTTCGCAGTCGCGCAGCTTCGGGAGCTGGTCGAGGGCAAGGCGCGCGTGCGGGTCGCTCGCCGCACTGATGGAGAGTGCGATGAGCATCTCATCGGAGTGAAGGCGGGGATTGTGTCCGCCGAGGTACTTTGTCTTTAACGTCTGGATCGGACGGATCGCCTCCGCGGAAATCAGGTGCTCCTCATGCGGGATGCCGGCGTATTCCTTTAAGGTATTCATGAGGCAGGCTGCCATAGCGCCCAGAAGGTCCGAGGTCTTTCCGGTAATGATGCGTCCGTCGGACATGCAGATCGAAGCAGCGGGATGTCCGGTCAGTGCCTGCCGCTCCAGCGCGGGACCGACCACGGGCCTGTCTTCGGGCGTAATGCCGGCCTGTTTTAACAAAAGCTCCTGCTTGTACAGCTCTTCCTTGGATGCGATGCCTTTCTTTACGTTGCACGCGCTCGCGTAGTAGCGGCGGATGATTTCCTGTTTTGCGGCCTCTTTGCAGACTTCGTCGTCGCAGATGGCGTAGCCCGCCATGTTGACGCCCATGTCCGTGGGGGACTTGTAGGGGCATTCGCCCATGATTCCCTCGAAGATCTGGGCCATGACAGGATAGATCTCAAGGTCGCGGTTGTAGTTGACGGTCGTCTCCCCGTACGCTTCCAGATGGAAGTGGTCGATCATGTTGACATCGTTCAGGTCGGCCGTTGCAGCCTCATATGCGAGGTTGACGGGATGCTTGAGCGGAAGGTTCCAGATAGGGAACGTCTCAAACTTTGCGTAGCCCGCCCGGCGTCCGCGCTGGTGTTCCTGGAAGAGCTGGGAGAGGCAGACGGCCATTTTGCCGCTGCCCGGTCCGGGAGCGGTTACAACGACCAGGTCTCTTGTGGTCTCGATGTACTCGTTCCTGCCATATCCCTTGTCGGACAGGATCAGGGGGATGTTGGAAGGATAGCCTTCTATATTATAGTGAAGATAGCAGCGGATCCCGAGGTCGGCCAGGCGCAGGCGGAAATGGTCTGCCGCCGTCTGCCCGGTATACTTTGTAATTACGATGCCGCTCACATAAAAGCCCCGGCCTTCAAAGGCCTTTTTAAGGCGCAGCACGTCTTCGTCGTATGTGATTCCGAGGTCGCCGCGGACCTTGCTCTGCTCGATCGCGTCGGCACCGATCACGATGACGATCTCTGCCTTGTCCTTTAACTGCTCGAGCATTTTGAGCTTGTTGTCCGGAGCAAAGCCCGGCAGGACGCGGGAAGCGTGATAGTCGTCGAAGAGCTTTCCGCCGAATTCCAGATAGAGCTTTCCGAAATGTGACATGCGCTCCTTGATGTGCTCTGACTGGAGCGCCAGATATTTTTCCGAATCAAAACCGATTTTTGTACAAGTACCGTTCATATGGGACCCCTTCTTATGTCAATCCGTCTCCTTGGGTTGATCTGTATTACCATAGCTGGTCAATAGTATAGCAGAACCGGAGGCCCCGCGGTGCGCAAATTTGTAAAACAGGGGTCTTTTCGAAGTCGGAGGTTGTCGAAAAGCCGTAAAAAGTGTACTATATCAAGCATGAAAAAAAATATCGGCGAGTGGTCCATGATATTAAAGCACCTGACGCTCCTGAGCCAGCTGGGGCTTTCTCTGATGATGCCCCTTCTTCTCTGCATGGGAGCGTGTTTTCTGCTGACTTCAAAACTCTCGCTCGGGAGCTGGGTCTATATTCCCGGCTTTATCCTCGGAATAGGCGCATCCTGCACCACGGCCTGGAAGATGTACCGCCAGATCACGGGAAAACAGGAAAAGAAAAAGGACAACACAGTATCATTTAACAGGCACTTATGACTCTGCAACCGGCTGTAAAAAAAGAAACTGCATATGTCGGAACCGGGACGGCGCTCGCGACGGTCGGCATGCTTATTGTTTTCGCGCTTCTGCACGGCATTATGCCCCAGAGCGTGCCTTTTGGCGTGCGTGAGATTATCAGCGGGATCATCGGCTGCGCCGCAGCTGCCGGGAACTTTTTCATGATGGCGGTCACGGTTCAGAAAATCGCGGAGCTCGGCGCACAGAACGCTGCAGCCAACGCTGCCGCAGCGGCAAAAGAGGGTGTGCCGGAAGAGGGAGCGGATGCCGATCCGGACCGGGAGATCCCTGTGGATCCGGCGATCAGCGAGAGGTCAAGGCAGATGATGAAGGTCAGCTACCGCAACCGCATGCTTCTTCAGCTTGTCTGGGTGCTTCTGGCATTTGCGCTGCCCATATTTAACGGCGCCGCAGGCGTCATCCCTCTCTTTATACCCAGCCTTCTGATAAAGGCGAGAGGGACCATGGGAAGGTAAGGAAAATGGCTCTGCCATATGATATAATTCCTGAGGAAAATTTTATAGAAGGAGGTGAGAGCGAAAGGTATGAATTTTGATATTTCCGGTGCGAAAATATTCTTCCGGATACCGACGGGCATTCCGATTCTGGGTGATTTCCTTATTTCGGAGACCCTGGTAGTCAGCTGGATTGTCATGGCGATTATTACAGGCCTTTGTATTTTCCTTACAAGGAATCTCAAGGTTGAGAATATCACCAAACGGCAGGCAGTTGCGGAGATGATCGTCGAGACGGCGAATAATTTCGTCCGCAATAACACAGGCGGGAATAAGTTTGACAAGCTGATCCCGTTCATTGCCGCCCTTTTCGGGACGAGTATTGTATCCAACCTGATCAGTCTGGTCGGACTGCGAAGCCCCACGGCGGATCTTTCTACCGAGGCAGCCTGGGCGATCGTGGTCTTTATCATGATCACCGCCAACAAGATCAAGGCGAGCGGCTTCGGGGGATATCTCAAGGGCTTTACCACTCCGATCTTTATCATGACTCCGTTTAATATTCTTTCGGAGATCGCGACGCCGATCAGTATGGCCTGCCGTCATTTCGGCAATATTCTTTCCGGCGTCGTTATCAACGGACTGATCTACGCGGCGCTGGCTGTGGCTTCGTCCGCACTGCTGGGACTTCTGCCCGGCGCTGTCGGAAGAGTCCTTTCCCAGGTACCGATCCTGGATGTCGGCGTACCTGCGATTCTGTCAGTGTATTTCGACTGGTTCTCGGGCGCGATGCAGGCGTTCATCTTTACGATGCTGACGATCATGTATATCGCGAACGCGGCAGAAGGTTAACAGGAGTTCAGGCGGCTCCCCGCAGATGCAGGGCTGCCGGGAACAGAATGTAGAAACTGCGTCAGCATGCAGAGGCTGCTGACAGCATCATAATAACAACAGCGCCGCCTGCCGAAGGTGCAGAGGCGCGCACAATTTGGAGGAAATTATCATGGGTGATTTTCAGTTACTCGCAAGAGGTATCGCACTGGCAGGATGCGGCATCGGAGCAGGATGTGCTCTGATCGCAGGTATCGGCCCCGGTATCGGTGAAGGCAACGCTGTCGCAAAGGCTCTGGAAGCTATCGGCCGCCAGCCCGAGTGCAAGGGTGATGTTACCAGCACAATGCTTCTTGGCTGCGCTATCGCTGAGACAACAGGTATTTACGGTTTCGTTACCGGCCTTCTTCTGATCTTCGTTGCGCCCGGTATGTTCATGAACTACCTCGGATAAATCACTGTAATTCGGAGGGCAATACATGGAAACACAGGCATTGGTCACATTGGTTCCATGGACTTTTATCGCGCAGATCCTCAATCTGTTCATTCAGATGTATCTGATCAAGCGTTTCCTTTTCAAGCCGATCAATGAGGTCCTTGAGAAGAGAAGAGCGCTTGCGGACAAGGAAATTAAAGACGCGCGGTCAGCCAAAGAGGAAGCTGATGGGCTGAAAGTACAATATGAGACGAGCATCGCCGACGCAAGAGAAGAGGCGGCTGCCATCGTTTCAAGCGCGCAGAAGGAAGCGCAGGCAAGAGCCGACGAGCTGGTTAAGAGCGCACAGGCGCAGGTAGCCGGCATCAAGGCAAAGGCCGAGGCGGACATCGCGCAGGAGAGAAAGAAAGCCATCAATGAAGTCAAGGACGAGATCGGCGGACTTGCCATGGATATCGCGGGCAAGGTCGTGGAGAAGGAAATCCACGAGGACGATCACAGAAAGCTCATTGATGAATTCATCAAAAACGTAGGAGAAGCTTCATGACAACTGATGCGGGCCTTTACGGCCAGAGTCTGTACGACCTGGCAGCGCAGGAGCATCTGACAGAGGAGCTTCTGAAGGAACTGTCCCAGGTTGAGAGCATCTTAAAAGAAAACCCGGAGTATATAACGCTTCTGTCCGAGCCGTCGATTCCGAAAAAGGAACGGATCGGTCTTGTTGACAAGGCTTTCGGCGACGCGGTTCACCCGTATCTTCTGAACTTTATGAAGATCCTTCTTGAAAACGGACTGCTGCGCGGGTTTTCTTCCTGCTGCAGTATTTTCCGCAGCAATTACAACAAGGATAACGGGATCGCACAGGCAGTGGTCACCGGCGCGGTGGAGCTTACGGCAGAGGAAGCTGAAAAGCTGAAGGAAAAGCTTGAGCAGATCAGCGGCAGGAAGATCGACCTTATCAGGAAGGTGGACCCCGCAGTTCTGGGAGGCATCCGCGTAGAGCTTGAAGGAAAGCTTTACGACGGTACCGTTTCGGGAAGACTGGGCGACCTTCGCAGAAAGGTCAGCGAAATCGTAGTTTGACGCACAGCCGCACGGCGGCAGTGCCAAGAGGCGTATAGTAAAGGAATAACCTATGGAATTAAAACCTGAGAAAATATCCGAGGTCATCCGCAGCCAGATTAAGTATTATCAGAACGCTATCATTCAGAACGAGACAGGAACCGTCCTCACGGTCGGCGACGGTATCGCGAGAGTCAGCGGTCTGGTTAACGCTATGTCCGGAGAACTTCTGGAGTTCGAGGACGGAACATTCGGAATGGCGCAGAACCTCGAGGAGAACAGTGTCTCGGCTGTTCTGTTCGGTGAGGACAGAGGAATCAGCGAGGGACAGACTGTAAAGCGCACCGGAAGAGTCGTATCCGTTCCTGTCGGCGAGGCAATGATCGGCCGCGTAGTCAACGCGATCGGCCAGCCCATCGACGGCCAGGGACCGATCGAGACAAGCGAATTCAGGCCGGTGGAATCTCCGGCACCCGGCATCATCGACAGACAGCCTGTTAAGGAACCGCTCCAGACCGGTATCAAGGCTATCGACTCCATGATTCCGATCGGCCGCGGACAGCGTGAGCTGATCATCGGCGACAGACAGACCGGTAAGACAACGATCGCTATCGATACGATTATCAACCAGAAGGGCAAGGATGTTATCTGCATCTATGTTGCGATCGGCCAGAAGAGATCGACCGTAACCAACCTTGTCGCCCAGCTGCAGGAGGGCGGCGCGATGGATTACAGCATCGTCGTCGCGGCGACGGCTTCCGAGCCTTCTCCCCTTCAGTATATTGCGCCGTATTCCGGCTGCGCTATGGGCGAGTACTTCATGAACAAGGGAAAGCACGTCCTGATTATCTACGACGATCTTTCCAAGCACGCGGTGGCCTACAGAGCGCTTTCACTGCTGATCAGAAGACCCCCGGGGCGTGAAGCTTATCCCGGCGACGTATTCTATCTGCATTCAAGACTTCTGGAGAGAGCCGCAAAGCTTTCCGACGAGAAGGGCGGCGGATCCCTTACAGCGCTCCCGATTATCGAGACGCAGGCGGGCGACGTTTCGGCTTATATCCCGACCAACGTTATTTCCATCACGGACGGCCAGATCTTCCTTGAGACAGAGCTCTTCCACTCCGGAATTATGCCGGCGGTCAACCCCGGTATCTCGGTTTCCCGAGTCGGCGGCAACGCCCAGATCAAGGCCATGAAGAAGGTCGCAGGTACCCTGAAGCTCGTCTATTCACAGTACAGAGAGCTGCAGAGCTTTGCCCAGTTCGGTTCTGACCTTGACGCGGATACCAAGTCACGTCTTGCACAGGGCGAGCGTATCGTCGAGGTGTTAAAGCAGGGCAAGGGCGCGCCGGTTGATGTCGAGAAGCAGGTCGCGATTCTTTATGCGGTCGTCAACAATATCCTTTCGGATGTCGACGCTGCAAAGATCGGAGAGTACGAAGAGGGTCTCTATCGTTACCTCGACCAGGATCCCGACGGGATCGATGCACTCCGCCAGATCCGTGAGAGCGGCAAGCTCGAAGCGGATGCGGAAGACAAGCTGAAGAAGGCACTGAACGCTTATACGGACAAATTCCTCAAAGCGTAATAAACCTCCGGCTTCCCCGGTCCCTTATAGAGGGAAAGGCAGGCCGGATAACGGAATCTGTGCCGAAGCGTCACAGATTCCCTGAGCGATAAACTTAAGACGCTTCGGAATGTGAGGGATTATGGCTGCTGCTAATATGAAAGCTGTCAAACTCCGGATCAAGAGCGTTCAGAACACGATGCAGATCACAAAGGCGATGCAGCTGGTTGCTGCGTCCAAGCTGCGCAAGGCCAAGGAAAGGGCGGACAGCAGTAAGCCCTATCTGGATGTCCTGCGCGGGACGCTGACAGACATCGCCAACGGCAACACGGATTTTCAGTCCCCGTATACCAGGGCCGGCAAAAATGACAGACGTCTGTACATTGTGATCGCCGGCGACAGAGGACTTGCCGGCGGGTATAACTCGAACCTTTTTAAGTTCATGGAGAGTGAAACAAAGGACTGCGAATACGACGTCCTTCCGATCGGCAAGAAGTCTGTGGATTATTTCAAGCGCCGCGGCGCAAAGCTTTTCACCGAGGAATTCGCCGAGGTTGCAAAGCTCACGATTTCGGACTGCTTTACAATTGCCAGACTGGTCTGCGACGCCTATTCGTCAGGAGAGTACGGACATGTGGCGATGTGCTACACAAACTTTGTTTCGATGCTCTCCCAGGTTCCGATGAGTACCAGTATGCTGCCGCTGTCCGACTTTGCGGATGAGAGCCTTAAGGATCCGGCAACGGAAGGAAAGGCGCGTGATCTGATACTGTACGAGCCCGATTCGGAGACGGTATTCAATACCGTTGTTCCCGAGTATCTTGCGGGCCTTCTCTATACGAGTATCAATGTATCGGTAGCCAGTGAGCTTGCCGCCAGAAGAACGGCAATGGAAGCGGCTACGGACAACGCCGGAGAGATGATCGAAAAGCTCTCGCTCTTCTATAACAGGGCAAGACAGGCGAGTATCACGCAGGAGATCACGGAGATTGTGGCGGGAGCCGAACAGGGCTGAAGCTGCGACAGATGAAGAATTGATCAGGAGATTGATAAAGCTATGAGCGAAAAACATGTAGGAAAGGTAATACAGGTTACCGGACCGGTTTTGGATGTCCGCTTCAACGAAGGCGAGCTTCCTGCACTGCTGAACGCAATCGAGCTCAAGGTCGGGGACCGTACCCTGATCGCTGAGGTCGCCCAGCAGATCGGTGACGATGTGGTGCGCTGTATTGCCATGAGCTCCACGGACGGACTTGTCAGAGGGACAGACGCCGTGGACACGCAGGGACCGATCACGGTTCCTGTCGGTGAGGAGTGCCTGGGACGAGTATTCAACCTTCTGGGTGAGCCGGTCGACAATATGCCCGCTCCGGAGGCAAAGCAGAGATGGTCTATTCACCGTCCCGCGCCTACCTTTGAGGAACAGACACCCGCAACGGAGATCCTGGAGACAGGAATTAAGGTCGTCGACCTGATCTGCCCCTACGCAAAGGGCGGTAAGATCGGTCTGTTCGGCGGCGCCGGTGTCGGCAAGACTGTCCTTATCATGGAACTGATTCACAACGTCGCGACTGCGCACGGCGGCATTTCGGTATTTACCGGCGTCGGTGAGCGCACACGTGAAGGAAATGACCTTTACGGCGAAATGAAGGAGAGCGGCG
>CADBPC010000064.1 GCA_902796425.1 uncultured Lachnospiraceae bacterium | reverse complement strand
CAATGAGATCCGCCAGCCCGAGTGGAGTGTCGGCAATACCTACATCGAAGTGGATATCTCCGACCAGACGCTTTATTACTATGAAAACCTGAATGTCGTCCAGAAAACCCCGATTGTGACGGGATGCGTGAACGCGGGACATAATACCCCGCAGGGCTTTTTCTATGTAAGAGCCAAGCAGACAAACCAGGTCCTGGTCGGCGCGAATTACCGCTCGTTCGTCCATTTCTGGATTCCGATTGTAGGCAACAGCATCGGCATCCATGACGCGACATGGCGGGCAGGATTCGGCGGAGACATTTACGTAAGGAACGGCTCTCACGGCTGCATCAACGTGCCGATTGACCAGGAAAGAACACTGTTTGACAGAGTCCAGGTAGGTACGCCGGTCGTCGTGATTCCCTGACGGGACACATCCGGACCGGAACAGAACGTTCAAACCGCATCTTCGCCGGGAAACCGGCAGGGGCGCATAAAAAGAAGAGGAGATATGAAAAAATGAGCAGAGTATTTAACTTTTCAGCAGGGCCTGCAATGCTTCCGGAAGAAGTGCTCCGCAAGGCCGCGGACGAGATGATGGACTATCGCGGATGCGGCATGTCTGTCATGGAGATGAGCCATCGCGGCAAGGTGTACGACGGCATTATCAAGGAAGCGGAGGCAGATTTCAGAAAGCTTGCCGGCGTACCGGATAATTACAAGGTACTGTTCCTTCAGGGCGGAGCCTCTACTCAGTTTGCGATGGTTCCCATGAACCTTATGAAAAACCGCAAGGCTGCGTATATTATTACCGGCCAGTGGGCAAAGAAGGCGTGCCAGGAGGCTTCCATCTACGGAGAGGCTGTCCAGGTTGCTTCTTCGGCCGATAAGAATTTCTCCTATATCCCCGACTGCTCGGATCTTGATATCCCCGAGGATGCGGATTATCTCTACATCTGCGAGAATAACACGATCTATGGCACAGAGTATAAAAAGCTTCCCAATACCAAGGGACATATTCTGGTATCCGATGTTTCTTCCAATTTCCTTTCCAGACCGATCGACGTCGAAAAGTACGGCATGTTCTTCGGCGGTGTCCAGAAGAATGTCGGCCCCGCCGGCGTGACGATCGCGGTCATCCGCGAGGACCTGATCCGTGAGGATGTACTCGAAGGAACGCCTACCATGCTCAAGTACAAGACGCATGCGGATGCGGACTCCCTCTACAATACTCCTCCGTGCTACAACATCTATATCTGCGGACTTGTGTTCAAGTGGCTCCTTGAAAAGGGCGGACTTGGCGCCATTGCCGAGTACAATGAGGCAAAGGCCAAGATATTCTATGACTATCTGGATGAAAGCAGCCTGTTCAGGGGAACTGTCAGAAAAGGAGACAGATCGCCCATGAATGCTCCTTTCGTAACAGGCGATCCTGATCTGGACAAGGAGTTTATCAGGGAAGCGGAGGCTCACGGCTTCGTATCCCTTAAGGGCCACAGATCTGTCGGAGGCATGAGAGCTTCCATGTATAACGCAATGCCTGTCGAAGGCGTCGAGAAGCTGGTTGCTTTCATGAAGGAGTTCGAAGCTTCGCATCGTGCCTGATGCATTGCGGGGTGGCAGAGCAGATTTATCAAACGGAGAGACAATTATGTTCAAATACGCAACTTTAAATAATATCTCAAAGGTAGGCCTGGAGCGGTTTAACGACAATTTTGAGATGACGGAGAATATCGATGAGGCACAGGGCATCCTGGTCAGAAGCGCTAAGATGCATGACATGCAGTTTTCTGACAATCTTTATGCCATTGCCAGAGCCGGAGCCGGTGTCAATAACATCCCGCTTGAGAGATGTGCAAGAGAAGGCATTGCTGTTTTTAATACTCCCGGTGCAAACGCGAACGGCGTCAAGGAACTGGTTATTGCCGGCATGCTTCTCGCATCGCGCGATATCGTCGAGGGAGTCGACTGGGTTCGTTCCAACTGGAACAATCCGGAAATTGAAGCAAGCGTGGAAAAAGAAAAGAAAAAGTTTGCGGGCACAGAGCTGAAGGGCAAAAAGCTCGGCATCATCGGCCTCGGTGCCATCGGCGTAAGAGTCGCCAATTCCGCTGTCTATATGGACATGGACGTTTATGGCTATGATCCGTATGTTACGATTGACAGCGCATGGCATCTTTCCCGCAAGACCACTCTGGTAAACGACGTAAATGAGATCTATGAGAACTGCGATATCATTACGATCCATGTGCCGCTTCTTGACAGCACAAAGGGCTTTATCGGCGAGGATGCGATCGCAAGGATGAAGGACGGAGTAATCCTGATCAACATGGCGCGTGATCTCCTTGTTGACGAGAAGGCTGTCATCCAGGCAATCGATGCCGGAAAAATCCGCAGATATGTTTCGGACTTCCCGAACCCGGTCATCGCGGGTCACCGCGGCTGCATCACAACGCCTCACCTTGGCGCGTCAACGGAGGAATCTGAGGACAACTGCGCAAAGATGGCTGTCGATGAGCTTCAGGACTATCTCGAGAACGGCAATATCATGAACAGCGTCAACTTCCCGAACTGCAGCATGGGCGTCTGCAGGACTGCTTCGAGAATCGCTATTTTCCATGAGAACAAGGCCAACAGGATCACAAAGTTCTCACAGGTCATGGGCGATGCCGGCATCAATATTGCGGAGATGGCAAACAAGTCCAAGGGTGATTATGCATACACACTGCTGGATCTCGATGAAGTGCCCGGCAGCGATATTCTTGAGAGTCTTACAAAGGTGGACGGCGTACTGCGGGTTCGTGTTATCAAGTAATTTCAGGAGACACATTGCGGCATGGCAGATATAAGACCATTCAGGGCATACAGACCCTGCTCCGGTATGGAGGAGAAGATAGCGGCCCTTCCTTATGATGTCTATTCCCGGAAGGAAGCAAAGGCCTATGTAGACAAGCACCCGGAATCCTTCCTTGCGATCGACAGGCCGGAGACTCAGTTTGACGACTCAGTGGGCACCTATGATGACTGTGTCTATGAGAAGGCAAGAGAGCTTCTTGACAGGAAGATTGAAGCCGGCGATTTCGTACAGGATGAAAAGCCCTGCTATTATCTGTACGAGCAGACGATGAACGGCCGGTCGCAGACCGGTATCTGTGCCGCCGCCGCTGTCGGTGATTACCAGTCCGGCGTTATTAAGAAGCATGAGAATACGGTTGAAGCGAAGGAACAGGACAGAATCCGTCATGTGGACGCCTGCGGCGCGCAGACCGGACCGATTTTCCTTGCCTACCGGGGAGACGAAGCGATAAATGCTGTTACGGCGCGCGTTCTTTCGACCGAGCCTGTCTGTGATTTTCTGTCCGAGGGCGGCGTCAGGAACCGCGTATGGGTTATCGACGAGCCCGAGGATATAGAAAGCATCCAGGCGGCATTTCAGAAGATCGGCAGCATCTATATCGCGGACGGTCATCACCGCTGTGCATCGGCTGTCAAAGTCAGCCTCATGAGAAAGGAAAGAAGCGCCTCTGAAGCTGCACCTTCCGCCGCCGCGGCGAAGGGACCCGGGCAGGGGACGGTCAGGAGAGTTGTCGTCCGAAAGAGACCTCTTGGCCAGGGACCCGCAAGAGAATCCGATTACTTCCTGTGTGTCCTGTTTCCGGATGACCAGCTGGAAATTATGGACTACAACCGGGTGGTAAAGGACCTTAACGGCCTCACAAAGGAAGAAATTCTCGGAGAGGTTAAAAGGAACTTCAACGTAAGACCTTTTTATAAAGATCAGGCAAAGCCGACAGTAAAGGGCGAAATCGGCATGTATCTGGGCGGCAAGTGGTATATGCTGACCGCGCGCAACGACATCAAGTCGGGCGATCCGGTAGACGGCCTGGATGTATCGATCCTCCAGAACGTGATCCTGACTCCGCTCTTTGGCATTTCCGATCCGAGGACGGACAGCAGGATTGAGTTTGTAGGAGGTATCAGAGGCCTGGATGAGCTGGAACGGCGCGCCGACGAGTGTAAGGGCGTGGCGTTTGCAATGTATCCGACATCGATCCGCGAGCTGTTTGCCGTGGCCGATGCAGGGAGGCTGATGCCGCCGAAATCGACATGGTTTGAGCCGAAGCTCCTCAGCGGCCTGTTTATTCACAGAATTGATGATTAAAGCGCTTTCCGAAGCGTCTGCACGTGTCTGCACACGTCTGCACGCGTCAGCTCATAGACTTGCAATGTCCCTGAAACGTGATTCTGGTCATGCTTCAGGGACATTTTTTATTGCTAAAATAAAAGATTATTTATAGTTGACTTTATGTTTAATATCACTATAATCGATAGAAGTGTGTATAGATATACATTACACAGAGTTTAGAATTGGTGGGCTTCATGGAAACGGACATTATCAACAGACAGATAGGCAGAAGAATAAAGGCTTTAAGAATTCAGAAGGGGCTGACGCAGCAGGAACTCGCGGACAGGACCGAGCTGACAAAAGGGTATATATCCCAGCTTGAGCACGGCCTGACCTCGCCTTCCGTAATTACGCTTCTGGACCTGATCGAGTGCCTCGGGTCGACGCCCTCCGAATTCTTCAAGGAGGCGTCGTCGGAACAGGTGGTGTATTCCGAGAGCGGATTCTTTGAGAAGCTCGACGAAGCAGGCAACAGTATCCAGTGGATTGTTCCGGGCGCCCAGGGGAACCTTATGGAGCCTCTTCTCGTAAAGCTTTGTCCTCACCAGAAGCTCGATGAGGTCCTGCCGCACGAGGGCGAAGAGTTCGGATATGTGATCTCGGGAAGGATACGGCTTCATCTCGGCGATAAGAATTACATCGTCAAGGCGGGAGAGAGCTTTTATTACAAGGCTGACCGGGTTCATTATGTGGAGAACACGACTGCGGCGCCCGCGAAGTTTATCTGGATCAGCACACCGCCGTCATTTTGAGGAGTAAGTGGGGAAAAACGATGCAGAACACAAATGAAAACATCATTGAACTGAAGAACATTACCAAGACCTATGAAGACGGCTTCACTGCGGTGAATGACTTTAATCTGAGTGTCAGGAAAGGTGAGTTCGTAACCTTCCTCGGCCCTTCCGGCTGCGGAAAGACAACGACGCTCAGGATGATCGCGGGGTTTGAGCTCCCGACCTCCGGCGAAATTCTTTTGAACGGAAAGAACATCGCGGACCTTCCTCCGTAT
>CADBPC010000063.1 GCA_902796425.1 uncultured Lachnospiraceae bacterium | reverse complement strand
CTTGGAAATAATGTGGTACCAGTGCTTGAGGCCGTGTACCGCGCCCCAGGGGCACCACTGATAGAAAAGGTGCCAGCGGTTATCATGCCAGACAAATCCGTTGGGGTCGTTCATAAGACCGGTGACCGCCTGATTGTGGAAGGTCTGCCTGTAAGCCGATTTGCTGATCCTGTCGTACAGGTCCCCCAGCTCCTGCGGATCCTTCAGATAGCGATACTTCTCTTCCCGCGTCCATTCTCTCATTGCGTATACATCCTCCATGATTACAAAAGACAGTGACTTGCAACCTCATTTAGTTGTTCGTCACTGTCTGTCCCATACTGATTCTATTCTACAGTATTTTCGTATGTCCGTATATGGAATTGTGCAGCAGAGCGGTGTATTCCGGCCGCTCCTGGTGGGCACCCGCGGGTGACCGCAAGGTTCTTATTCTGATCATTCTCCGGATTGATGAATTATTGCCGCCTCATATGTTATTATGGTTTGTGAGAAGGATATTGACTGCTGGACTCAATAAGGAAGCGGGGGAAAAGATTATGCAGTATCAATATTTGGTCATAGCAAGCGGGATCTTTGAATACGTGCTTTTGTCGTTAGCGCTGTTCGTGATCTCAGCGAAGCTGGAATGGAAGCATCGTTGGATGGCCTTTGTACCGGGCCTGCGCATCTACTGCCTGGGGGACTCTGTGGGCTTAAGCAGAGAGGGCATGTACTGCGGGATCATGGACTTTCTGTTCATTGATGCCGCGCTGGCGAACTTTGTGCTCCAGGGGATCGAACAGCTCGGGACACTGGCGTCTCTGGTCCATCTGGTCCTGTTCATCTTCCTGATCATTTACAGCTTGCGGATCTTCATGCAGATCCTTAAGCTGTTCGGCTTGGGCAAAAAATGGGTCATCCTCTGGCTGATCGCAAACTGGCTGCCTCTCTTTATCATCGGACTTAGCAGCAAGTACCAGCCCGACAGAACGCGGATCATGGAGGATGCTGAGGGAAAGAGCGGGGAAGCGGGAAAGGCACTGCCTCCTTTGAACGAATCCATTCCCTTTACGAACGATGGCCTGAGCATCCATCTTAAGGAGCGCACGGTCACGGACTTCGGGAAGACGAAGACTCTGTTAAAGGACGTCGCCCTCAATATTCCGCCCAAGTCACTGGTCCTTCTTCTGGGCGGCTCCGGCGCCGGCAAGACGACGCTGATCAACGCGGTGATCGGCTATGAGAAGGCGGACGCGAAGGTCCTCTTAAACGGCGTCGATGTCTATGAGGATTATGACAGCGTCAAGCACAGGATCGGCTTTGTGCCGCAGAAGAACCTGATCAGGGGCAATGACACCGTGCTCAACACGGTGGGCGACGCTGCGGAGATGCGGCTGCCTACCTCTGTCACGAAAGGACAGCGGGAGAAGATCGTGCAGGAAGACATGGATCTTCTGGGCCTGACCTCCGGCCAGGAAGGCCTGGTGTCCAAGAAGTCGGGCGGACAGCTCCGGCGTATCTGCATCGCCATGGAACTGGTGACGGATCCGGCCCTGTTCATTCTGGACGAGCCCGACTCGGGTCTTGACGGCGTCATCTCAAGGGAAATCTTTACGAAGCTTCGGCAGATCGCCGAGGACGGCAGGATCGTAATCGTCATTACGCATACACCTGACCGCGTGATCGACCTGTTCGACAAGGTCATCGTGCTTGCCAAGGATGGGAGCAAGACCGGGCGTCTGGCTTTTTACGGAACCCCTAAGAAAGCTAAGGAATTCTTTGGCAAAGAGACAATGGAACAGATCGTCATGAGCATCAACAGCAAGGACGAAGGCGGAGAAGGACGGGCCGACGAGCTGGTAGAGAAGTACATGGCCCTTGCCGCTGCGCAGAAAGGGGGGCAGGCATCATGACAGAATCTTCAACCGGAAAGCTTCAGTACACCGGACGATTTGAACAGTTTGTAATCAATCTCCGGAGATTTCTGCGAATGTTTGTCTATCAGAGCGACTGGAAAGTCCTCCCGATCGGCGCGGTGATCGCGGCGCTGGTCACTTTTGTCGTCGGCGGCAACATGTTCAAGACACAGGAAGGCACGACGATGGGTACCTTCGCGCTGACCTGCGTCTGCGTCTGGAACGGATTCTTCAACTCGGTCCAGGTCGTATGCCGTGAACGCGACATTGTCAAAAAAGAGCATCGAGCAGGAATGTATATTTCCTCCTATATTTTGGCACATATGGTGTATCAGCTGATCCTGTGCCTGCTGCAGACACTGATCACACTGCTCATCTGCAGCGTCGCGGGCGTACAATTCCCCGCACCCGGCATCATCACATCCAAGGGCATCGTGGATATCGGCATCACCATCCTGCTGGTCACTTACGCGGCGGACGTGATGGCGCTTATGGTCTCCTGCATTGTGAAGACCACGACCGCGGCCATGACAGTGATGCCGTTCCTGCTGATCTACCAGCTGATCTTCTCGGGAAGCTTCTTCGAGCTGGGAGCAGTGGATTTCATCAAGTACACAACCATTTCCCACTGGGGAACGGACTGCCTGTGCGCCATCGGCCGCTACAATGAGCAGCCCATGGTAACGCTGTGGAACACCCTCGTCCAGTTCAAGGACGCGGAGTTCATGGGCGAAAAGCCCCTGCTCTATGCCCTGCAGTACGTGGAACAGAACAACATGCTCAACGACTTCCTCCTCTGGTCGGGCCAAAACAGAGCCAACCCCGCCTACGCCAGCACCCCTGAAAACGTGCTGACAGCGTGGGGAGCAGTGCTTCTCATGGTTGTTATATTCGCAGTCATTGCGATTATTACGCTGAAGAGGATCGATAAGGATCAGAGGTGATTGGAAGAGATTGCCCGAGCAGCGTTTTCAATGGCTGTTGGTTTAAAAATGGGCGTGTGAGCAACCAACCGGTTCTCACACGCCCTTTACAGGCTCCTTTTACTCTTGAGCTTAATCCCGTCCTTGAAGGCCTCGTCGACGCATCTCATTTACTTCTTGAGCTTGAGCCCGTCCTTAAATGCCTCGCCGACACGCTCCGCGACCCTATAGTATCCGTGTGTATAAGGGTCGAAGGCGATGGCGTTCACCAGGGACATGTCGACTTTTCCGTCCACCATGACGCTGTCATCTGCG
>CADBPC010000062.1 GCA_902796425.1 uncultured Lachnospiraceae bacterium | reverse complement strand
GTGTACCGATCACATCAGATACGGCTGTCTGTCAGGGGCCGCCCGGGCGGTACATTTTACCCTTGACTGACAGCTGGAGCTGATGTATCTGCTCCGGGAAACTGTCTGATATTTCCTGTCATCATACCCCAGATAAAGCAGGCCAGTTCCCTTGCTATTGCAGCGACCGCTACATTTTTCTTTTTCCCGTGGCGGATCATCCTGTAATACTTGCTGCGGAGGCGGACATTTGCCTTATCAGCGTACGTGATCACCGCAGCGTCCTGCCCGAGCTGCCTGGAGCGGAGCATCTTGGATTTTTGCCCTACCCTTCCTTTGCAGATCCCTTCTGCCGCTTCGATCAGGAGCCGGCGCAGATGTGAGTTCCCTGCTTTGGTGAGCCTGAGCCGCTTTACATCGTCTGCGCTGGAATGCTCGCCGGGGACCAGCCCCAGAAATGCCGCATATATGCTCCCCTTCGGGAAGCGGTGAAAGTCTCCTGTCTCTACGATCAGGGAGAGTGCCGTATACTTACGGATCCCGAGAAAGCACCCCAGCTTTCCGACTTTCCCCATATAACGTTCCTGCGCCGCGATCTCTTCGATCCGTCTATCGAAACGTTCGATCTTTGACTGCTGTTCCTCGTAGGATGCCATGTATTCGTTCAGTGTTTCCCGATACATCGGATCAAGCTCAAGCCTGTGCAGCCACGTAAGGTGCCTGATGGTCCATTTGGTCCCGATATACTGGTGCCCATGCCGCAGCAAAAAGGCATTGATCTGCTGCTTGGTCTTTTTCAGAGCCTGTTTGTGGTCGTCTCTCATCCGAAGGTATTCTTTTACTGCACCGTCCTGGCCGGTGGGCACATATACAGGACTGTAACCGCCATAACACAGACACTGTGCGATCACATATGCATCACGTTTATCCGTTTTGATCCTCTTTCCTTTTTGAGAGAGCATGGTCGTCGGCGCGAGGATTACACATTTGATCCCTGCCTCAGTAAGCTGGTTATACAGGGAATAACCGAGGCATCCTGCCTCATAACCGCATTCAATAGAATACTCATTATCAAGGCCCAGTTTCAGCTTCAGAGATTCAATGAAGGCAATGACCGCCCTGTAGTCCGGGGCTACTTTGACAGGTCCCCAGACGCGGTCTTCGATGCCGATCGTCGGCTCCATTGCGAGAAGAGTGAAACTTGAACTATGGACATCCATGGCAAGTTTGAGTATTATTTTCATTAGGTGACCTCCTTTTGTATGCGGTAAACCCTGTTACCATTGGCTTGACAATCATGAGTATACAGGTAAATCCACGGTGCTACAAATGTGAGGTCACTTCATATTATCTGGGGTGTGGACCGGTCTGCATATCCTGATGGGCACTTGAGACGCATTTTACGTTGTAAGTGCTGCAAAAGTTGAAAATCCACGCAAAGGGTGCCTGCTGATATTAGGAATGTACCCGGCACGACGGCCGCGGGGAGGAACCCCGCAGGCACGTGTGTAGATAGCACGACACACGATACGTTCGACTTTGTGGATGACTCTTCTGATCACACCATAGGAAACACCGGTTATCCTGCTGGCTTGTTTGATTGAAACACCGGCACGCCACATATGGAAAAGCGCCTTGTCTCTGCGAAATGTTTCGAGAGATTGGAATTCGGCCGTATTACAGCAACCCGAAACATGCCGCATGATTTGGACACCTCTCTCATCAGTTACGGTGTGAGGAACTTCATCGTCAATATCCATACACTGATCATTATTTTCTTCCAGATTAAAGCGCAGGAAAGAATCTTCATCGGTCTCTTCCATTATGATGCTCTTATTGATCAGATCATTATCAAAGTAGTTATGAAGGCTGCTGTATTTATACTGCGACGGATCGGTGCAAACCGCTGCTTTCACGGGATTTTGATGAATATATCTGATTACTGTGAGCAGGTATGTTCTGTCTTCTACAGGCTTGCTCTTAAATCTGGATTGGAACAAGCTGCCGACGCGTTGGTATTTTGCATTGTACCACTTGACAAAACAGGGACTGATGTGCTGAAAAACTACTCCGAGATCCATTTTACCAACCTTGATGAGGAGGTGTATGTGATTGGACATCAGGCAGTAAGCAAGGAGCGAAAAGTCACATTTGTCCTGATACCTGTGAAGAACCTGCAGAAACTTGTTATAGTCTGCATCGTCTTCGAAGATACGCTGTTTATTGATGCCGCGCAGAATAACGTGGTGGATACCAGTGTTACTTACAAGCCGAGGTTTTGAGGGCAATTGGTACTCCTTTCTGAGATTCATGGGCAAAGAACTGCTGGGTCCTGTACAGATGCCTCGCCAGGGCTGAATTGAAGCCGAAAACCGGATTCGAGACACCTGATTTTGCAGGAATTGGTCGTATGGTAACACAAGAAAACCGTTTTGACAAGGAGGTAAAAATGGTGCGGGAGGCTACATTGTGAACACCTCTGGGGTGGTTGTCAGATGAACTATACCAACACCCCGTGGGTGTTTGTCCAAGACCGGAAATGATGTATAATTTATCATATTCTTACATTCAAAATACAGTGGCATAAGCAGTTATTGTTATACAAATTATAGAAAGGAAGGAGACTATGGAATTCAAGGAGGTCGTCAAAAATCGTTATTCATGTAAACAGTATGGTGACAGGAAGGTCGAAGAGGAGAAGCTCCAGGCAATCTTAGAAGCCGGGCGGTTGGCTCCTACAGCCAAGAATCTGCAGGAGCAGCACGTATATGTGCTCCAATCCGAGGAGGCTTTGGGAAAAGTAGACATGGTCACACCTTGTCGTTACGGTGCGAAACTGGTTCTGGCGGTTGCTTATAATAGTAAGAACGTATTTATATATCCCGGAGGAAAAAGAGATTCCGGTGTGGAAGATGCAACGATCGTGGCGACGCACATGATTTTGGCAGCTGCGAATGAAGGCGTTGACAGCTGTTGGATCAACTTCTTCGAACCGGAGAAGCTGGAGAAGGAGCTCGGATTGCCGGAGGAAGAAAAAATACTGATGCTGATGGATCTTGGTTATGCGGCTGAAGGCGCAGGGCCGCTCCCTAATCACGATTCCAGAAAGCCTCTGTCGGAGACAGTGTCATACTTATGAGAACAAGCACCCCAGAGGTGCTTACAGAGCTGCTTACCCCCGACGTTTATTACAGGAGGATAACCTATGGACAAGAGATTCTTTTGGATCCTCATCGGATTTATTTTGATCATGCAGCTTCCGCTCATATATATGATGGGACACTAATATAAAACCACCTCTGGGGTGGTTGACGATCAAAGGGAGATATGGCTTGAAATACGATTTCACAAGCATAATGGAGAGAAAAGGATTTGACGCCATTGCAGTGGATATTTTGGGGGAGGGAGATACCTCGTTTATCCCCCTTCCGCCGCAGGATGGGTTCGATGTGATTCCGATGTGGGTGGCGGACATGAACTTTCCCACCTGCCCGTCGATCACTGAGGCAGTTATTGAGAGGCTTCACCATCCGGCTTTCGGATATTTCAGTCCGCGCAAAGAGTATTTTGACGAGATCATAAAGTGGCATCGAATACGTAATGAGGTGCAGGGGCTTACCAAAAAAAACATCGGTTTTGAGAATGGCGTTCTGGGTGGGGTGCTGTCTGCTCTGGGCGTATTCTGCTCGAAGGGCGATCATGTGCTCGTTCACTCTCCGACGTATATCGGATTTACGAATAGTCTTGAAGGATGCGGCTTTCATATTGTGAGTTCTGAACTGGTGCAGGATGAAAACGGTATCTGGCGTATGGATATGGAGGATATGGAGCACAAGATTGTGGCTAATCACATTCATGCGGCCGTTTTTTGCTCGCCCCATAATCCCTGTGGCAGAGTCTGGACCAGGGAAGAGATTCAGGCTTTCATGGATCTGTGTCAAAAACATGATGTCTATGTAGTTTCTGATGAGATTTGGTCAGATCTGATTCTGACTGGGAACAGACATATTCCCACACAATCAGTTTCAGACGATGCGCGCAACAGAACAGTGGCGCTTTATGCGCCTTCCAAAACATTTAATCTGGCTGGGCTGGTAGGGGCTTATCACATCATTTATAACAAGACGATACGGGACAGGATTCTCAAGGAAAGTTCGCTATCTCATTACAACAGCATGAATGTGCTTTCCATGTATGCGCAGATTGGTGCCTACAAAGAGGAAGGATATCTTTGGGTGGATGAGCTATGCCAGGTTATCACAGGCAATGTAGACTATGCCTGCCGGTTCATAGAAGAGAGACTGGAAGGAGTTGCTGTGTCCCGTCCGGAAGGAACATATATGTTGTTTGTGGATTGTTCGGAGTATTGCCGGAGAAGCGGCAGATCACTTGACGATGTGCTGCGCGCCGCCTGGAAAGTCGGTGTTGCCGTGCAGGATGGGAGACCATTTCATGGACCTTCCCATATCAGAATCAATCTGGCATTGCCGTTGTCACGGGTGATGGAAGCGTTTGACAGGCTATTAAAGTATGTTTTTGTGTAAACAGACGACGATCACCTCTGCCTGACGATCACCTCTGGGGTGGTTGTTGTTGGAACTGTACCTCTGCACCTCTGGGGTGGTTGTCGTTGGAACTATAATCCGGAGCAAGTTCTTTTTTCTTCAGAGGAGACGGGTAAGAAATGAATAGAAGATGGATTTTCTCCACAATACTGACTATAACCATAGCTTTAGCAGGCTGTACGGGCAGTTCGGAAGCAGCACAGGGCAGCAATGAGACTTCACAGGCAGCGCAAAGCGGACAAACCATTGTGGCGATGCAGACAACTACCCCAGAGGTGGAAGAAGCCCCAGAGGTGGAAGAAGCCCCGGCAGGGGATATCGTGATCCTGTACACAAATGACGTTCATTGTGCCATTGACGATCAGATTGGTTATGATGGTCTTTCTGCGTATAAG
>CADBPC010000061.1 GCA_902796425.1 uncultured Lachnospiraceae bacterium | reverse complement strand
GGAATCATGCTGGCAGGCATGCTGATTGTTATGCTCACTGTCAATGAAGTGAAGCTCAACAAAGAAATGACGGAATATGAAGCCCTTCATCCTGAAGAGAACCTGGTTGTCGAGGATGAAAGCGGCAAACAGAAGCTCCCGGCAGACGTAAGGCGCAGCCTCTCTTTTCTTCTTATCTCGATAGCTCTCTGGTTTATAGCGTACAATGGGATTGAGACCTGGTTTACAACCTATGCGAGCCGCATGTGGAATATGAGCCTCGGCAGTGCATCCCTATGCCTTACGATCGCGACCGTCGGTGCGATCATCTCTTATATCCCCGCCGGCAGTATTGCAGGCCGGATCGGAAGGAAAAAGACCATCTACAGCGGCATTATCATGATGTTCACTGCTTTTTTTGCAGGCTTTGTTTACACCGGAATCTCAGATCATTTTCACCCCGTTCTGTACGTCCTGTTCGTTCTGATCGGCGCAGGATGGGGCTGCATCAATGTCAACTCTCTTCCGATGGTTGTCGAGATGTGCAAAGGAAGCGATATCGGCCGGTTCACGGGGCTGTACTACACCTTCAGCATGTCCGCACAGATCGTTACGCCCATCGCTGCAGGCTGGCTTATGAACCATATAAGCTACACGACACTCTTCCCTTATGGCGCCATCTTTATGGCTCTGGCCTTTCTTACCATGCATCTTGTAAAGCATGGGGATTCAAAGGAGATTACCAAAAAAGGCCTGGAAGCCTTCGATGTGGATGACTGAAGATTAATACACGCAGGGTGCGATAAAATCGTCTGCGCTGCGGCAGCCGAAGTGCCCGGACTGAGATGAGATGCTCTTTAAATATTGCCGACGATGTTAAAGAAGATGTCTCTTGATATCTCATCGCCGGCAAGAGGTATTTTAAAGATATCCAGTTTTTCCTCTCCGACTTTAAGATCTACGAAAAAGCCGTCCAGCTTCTTCGAAAGAACCATAACAAAAGGCTGTCCCGCCTTACCGCTGCTTATGCATTCCAGGAGTTTCTCCTCGGACAGGAGCCGGTGCGAGAGAGCCTCTTTCTGTTCCATTCCCGCATCGAGCAGGCGCTCGAACAGGATACCGGAAATGCGGTCGATCTCCTCTGTCGTCAGAACGGCTTCATAGCGCAGAAGCTCAAGATCGCCGCCAAGCTCCCTCTTCAGTACGAAGGAAAGAAGGACGATGGCCGCAAGAACCGCGGCAAAGGCGAGGAAAACATATTCCAGCGAAAATACCTTCAGTATGCCCACTACAATCAGGTCCATCAGGAGCTTTGTGACCGACTGGCCTGCATTCAGGGCGATCAATGTCGTCTGCTGCTGCTTTTTACTGTTCGTGTCCGCCGCCGTCATGCGAAGAAACGTCCTCAAAGGATCCCAGAAGATGCCTCTTACAACCACATAGAAAATACCGGCCGTTACGATCGGCAGCCACCCCTTTGGGAAAACAAGGCCGGTCACGCCGATCATGAGAAACGCCGCAAACAGGCAGACAGTAGAGATTACGACGATCTTCTCCTTCAGCAGCGCCAGCACGCGGGACAGGGCAACATTGGAGCCAAGCTTCACCGCTCTGGAAAGCCAGATAATCCCGCCGTAGAAAAATATCGTCTCCTTCTCGGAGAGCATTTCCGCAAGACGCCCGCTCAAAAACAGCTGCGTGTTGCTCCCGAATACCGAGCCCGCGCAGAAGAATCCGCAGAAAACAGCAAGGAGAAGAAAGAGCCCTTTTCCGATTTTCCCGGACGAATTTCTATCCTTTTTCTCCTGCGTATGGACCCCCTTACTCTCTGTGAAATCAGGGATCAGGAACGCCGATACGGCGACCAGAGTATACACAAGTGTGCAGATCAGGGAAGGCAGATACCGGTTATATGTAAACGCAAAAGGGATCAGGGTCGCCGCGGTCATGGACGCCGCGGCATAAATGATATTCGACCTGGAAAAGAGTCCCGCATACCGGTCCTTTTCCCCGGTCAGCACAAGGTTGTTGCGCGCCGCTGCGCTCGCCATTGACTGAAAATTGCCGGACGCGGTGAAAACAATATTGCCCAGAACGACGACAGGGAGCGTCTTCCCGGCGGTGATCATCACAATGCTGATCAGCGGCAGGATCCCGCCCGCTGTCACCGCGCGGCTGTTCCCGATCCGCCGGATGATCCTGTAGGTCGGATATTCCAGGAGAAGGTCTGCGAGGTCCGTGATAAAGACGATCGCCGCTATCTCCTGCACGGTAAAGCCCTTGACCAGCGTGAGGAACAAAGTCTCGATCACCGAATAAAAAAGAAGATCTCCGGATGCCGCTTCATACAGCGGAAATAACCATATAGCCCTTTTAATCCTTTTTTCTTCCATTTTTTGTTCCGTTCGAATTCATGCTTTCATCCGGTCTTCTGTCATTCCATTTGTCCGGCAGTTTTCCGTCACGCACTTTCAGGTGATGCGGCCGCCCGGTCATATTCCGCGGCGAGCATCAGGAATCCGTCCAGGCCGTGCCTCTGTATAAGCTCGCGGACCTTATCGCTGCGCTTCTGCCCGCTCTCCAGGTCCCGGCGCATAGCATCCAGTCCCTCATCCAGTCCCAGCGAGAGCTCACGATTCATCCGCATACAGCCCTCCAGAAGGTGCGCCGGGGTATCCAAACCAGTCTCTGACGCTTCCTCTTTTGTCATGCACAGGAACAGGAGCGCCGTCATAAAGTCCAGATCCTGCCTTGAGACTCCGCAGATATCAAACGGATTGATATCGCAGAACCGGACCTCGATCCGGTTGACGCCGCTGATCAGAATCCCCGCATCCATGTTTTTTTTCTGTGCGCTCTTTGCCCGCACGGGCCCGAACCTTTCATAGCGTTTCAACCGGGACACAGACTCTGCGTAGGCCTGCTTACTGCTGAAATCCAAAGTCTTCGCTTTTTCGCAGCGGTACCCGTCCGGGCTGTTTCTGAATGAGTTTGCCTCGGCCAGGTGCCCGTCAAGGTCCGTAGGCGAAGCATCCAGGAAATACTGTATAAGCTGCCCGTACTTTAGAAGGTTCCTGCAGCACCGCATATAGGCTTCGTCCTTATCCTCCGGCACGCCGGGATAACGCACCCGCAGGTATCCATGCATTTCATCACTGACGGAAAAGTTGAAGTGAATTCCTGAAATGCTCATCCTCCGGATGCCGTAGATCGAAGTCAGCAGCCTCTCAAAGTCTTCCTCCTCCGGGTGTTCCGGGTAAGAATTATAGCAGAATGCCGACTCGTCCGGGATTCTGCAGGGCATGCTGTACGGCCAGAGGTATTCGCCCCTTTCGTGAAGGACCTTCAGCGCCTCCTTCGTCACCTCGAGAAGCTCCTGATAGCAGGACTCAGTATCCGGCTGCGGCTTTGTCCTGAACTCCAGCATCGCCTCCCCGAAATCTGTGCCGATGCGGAAATTCTCAAGACGCTCGCCGAATTCGGAAGGATGGGGCGTCAGCGCAATGCAGCCGTCTGCGTCCGTGCGGAGACCTTCCCTCTCAATTCCGATTCTGTATCCTCTGTCAGCCATCTGCCTCTCCATCATTCTCCTGTCCGACATCAGCGTCTGCGCCATCTGCCTCTGCACTGTCTGTTTCCCCTGAGCTGATTTCCTCAAATTCATATAATTCATGAAGCCCGTGTTTTTCCAGCTCATTAATTATGTCGAGATCCCTTTTGATCACCGCCTCGTCCGTCGCCGTCAGGTAAATAATCCCGCCGGCGGTGTTCAGATCGGTCGTCTTAGGGTAGATGCAGTTTTCACCGTTATCTATGGCATATGCAAAGCTCTCAAGGACAGAGAGCCGTTCGGTGAGCTTTACCCTAGTTACGTAAATCGGTCTGTCCAGGCGGATCTCCTTTACGGCCGCGGGCTGCCGCAGATGCATCCTGACCAGGTACATTGATAAAAAGCTCTCTCTGTCCAGGAAATAAGAATCCAATGCAATGGCAGTTTCATGTTTTACCAGGAACCGATCCTGATAGGAGCTTTTCTGGAAGGAGCCCGCCGGCCTGGCATTAATCTCGACCAGGACAGGTCCCTTTTCATTTACGATAAACTCACTGTGGACCGGGCCGTACTGTATCCCCAGACAGTCTAGAACCCGGAAACAGTAAGAGACGATTTCGTCCGCGAACGCCTCGTCCGGGGAAAAATAAAGGTCCGTATTATAGAGCTTTCCTTTGTCCGTAAAGCTCCGCTGCAGGTACTCCATCCCATAGACCGCTGCGTGCCGGCCCTCACAGGAGACGGTATCGAGTGAATACTCCTTCCCCTCGATGTATTCCTGTATCACCACCGACTCGCCGGGTCTTTCGCGCTCCCTGACACCGGCTGCAGCTGCCCGGTATGCCTCTCTGACCGATGCCTCGGATGTGCATATAAATACATCGACGGATGCACCGCCCTGCGTGCGCTTTACGACCGTCCTTTTATCCAGCTCCCCGCGGAAAAAAGCCGCTGCCTCGTCCTCCGAATGAACAAGCCGGCTCCGGATAAAGCGAAGTCCCGCCAGCTCCAGTGCCTTCTGCATTTCATACTTATCACGGATCTGCCGGAAAATGGAGACAGGATTGCTTTTGAGCCCCAGATCATCGCTGAGGCGCATGGAAAGGTAAATTCCCGGGTCCGACCCCGGAATGATCAGAACCGGCGAGAGCCTGCCGATCATTTGCAGCGTATCTTCATAGCGCTCCTTCTCTGTCAGGATGACCGGGAGCGGATCGCCGCCAAAGGCGTAAGCCTTGTCATTCGCGGTCCTTTCCTCCTCACGCCTTGCAGGGGGCACCCTGCACTCCAACAGTACAGGCTCGTACCCCCTCTCACGAATGTCGCGGATATAATTGACCGCGGTAGAATAACATTCCACGATCACGATGGTCGTTTTTGCATGTGTCATTATTCAACAATATTTATGAATATACTCACCGAAGAATGGCAGAGTGATCTCTGCCACACCGTAAGACTCCGAACTATCCATCAGCAGCCCCATTTTCTTCAGCGTTGTGCTGTTTACCTGCTCTGACAAAGGCATTCAGTTTTTCCTCGATGTCGCTGTTTTCCGGTTCGGACAGCTCAGGATAATACTCATCCGCTGCCGGGAACCGCAAATAATATGGAAAGGGTTTTCACCCGGCGTGCGAACATATGATATCCAAGACGGCCTCCTTTTCCAAAAGGCCTTCTTTTTCGCAGTAAACCTCGAATCCGGCATCCCTGAGTGTGCTTTTCCAGGTTCCTGAGCCCTCGCCCGCCACGTCTTTGTTCCAGTGATAACCGGTCACCATCATGAGCGGACGCAGGTGAATTCTCCGGAAGGATGCTGCGCCAAGTTCCTTTATGACAGGCTCCGGGCCTGTCCGGAGGTCTCCGATGAAAACATTCCGGCTCCCCTTCTTTCGGAGCATTGTCTGAAGGCTCCTCCCTGCACTGCTTCTTCCAAAGCGGTTTTGACGTCCCGGACGCGGATGCCATATTTTTCATACAGGCTGCTGATCACTTTCCGGCTTGTAAGAGCGAGGAGCACCGTCTGACCCGGAGCCTTCCTACGGGCTCTTTCCATAAGTCTGCCAAAGGTGCGTTTCATCTCCTCTATGTCGGCAGTCCCGAAACCGCAGATGAGGATCACCTTTCCGGTATTTTCTTCTTGTTTTTCGTCATCTTTCCAGTACATATGGATACAAGCCCTTCCCGGAGGGAACCATTGTTACTCCCATGCTCTTCCTGAGTATATCGTTCTGCTGTCCTGCGAGTTCCTTTGGAGACATGGCAGAACCTGCAATTCCGTGATCGATCAGGCAGATGCTGTCGCAGTACGCCGCGCTTTGCGGCAGGTCATGAGATGTGATCACAATTGCCCTGCCTTCCAGGGCAAGCTCCTTTAAGAGCTCCATGATTTCGATCTGGTGGGTGATATCGAGCGATGACGCCGGTTCGTCCAACAGCAGGTATCTGCTGTCCTGGGCAAGGACCATGGCCAGGTAAGCCCGCTGCCTCTCTCCTCCCGAAAGCTCGGCCACGATCCGGTGTCTTTCCTCCCACATGCCTGTCTTTTCAAGAGCCGCTCTTACCGCTTCATGGTCTTTTTCGCCCATGACCTTGGAAAAGGACATTCTGGAAAAACGGCCATGGGCTGCCAGAGTAGCCACACTCATATGGGCGGAGGAAAGGAGCTGGGGAAGATAAGCGATATGCCCGGCTCTCTCCTTATGGGTCATATGTGAGAGTTCTTTCTCATCAAGGAACGCATGGCCTTCATACGGAATGATTCCCACCAGGGCTTTCAGGAAGGTGGATTTGCCGCTGCCGTTCCTGCCGAGAATCCCCAGGATCCGGCCGGGTCTGATCTCCAGCCCGACGGCCCGGATTTTATCCACGCCTCTGTAGCCGGCCCTGAAATCTTTGATTTCGATCATGGGTTCAGTCATGGCGTCTCCCTCTTGCGCCCCGCCGCATCAACAGGAAGATAAAGAAGGGGGTTCCGATCAGGGACAGCAAAAGTCCCGCGGGCAGCTCATAGGGATAAAACAGGGTCCGCATCAGGGTGTCGCAGTAAAGAAGCAGGCTGCTTCCCCAGAGAATGCAGCCGATGATCTTTTTCCTTACGGAGAAGCCTTCTTTAAGACGGAGGATGTTGGGAACAATCAGTCCCACAAAGCCGAGGAGCCCGCAAAGGCAGACGGCTGCCGCGGACAGGAGGGCCGCGCAGGCGACTGTCATTTTCCGGTGGCGTTCCACTGCAAGGCCCAGTCCCTGCGCCGCTTCGTCTCCGATATCGAACAGTTCTATGCCGGGGCCAAGGAAAAATGCCGCAGTGACTCCGAGCATGATAAGGACCGCAGGTATATAAAGCTTTCCGGTATCAATGCCGGAGAGGCTCCCCATGGAAAATCCGATTTTGTCCGATACGCTCTCCGGGCGCAGGGTGATGATCGCATTGGAGGCCGCTGTCATCATGGAGGATACGGCTACGCCGGAGAGGACAATGACCGACCTTGACATGCCGGCCTTCCTCGCAATCAGAAAAACAAGGAGCGCAGAAAAGAGAGCGCCGGCAAAGGCCGCCGCGTTCCTGATAGCGTACAGATAAGGGAGGAAAAGGCCTGAAATCAGGACGAAAAGCCCCGCCCCCGCATTAATTCCCATGATGCCGGGGGAAGCCAGTGGATTGGAGAGGGCTTCCTGCAGGAGGAGTCCCGCTACGGAAAGCCCGCTCCCGCAAAGGAGGCAGGCTGCTGTCCGCGGCAGCCGGATCTGCCGGAGAATGACATCGGCCGCCCTGGATGCTCCCTCCCCGGTAAGAGCCCGGAACAGTTCACCTGACGTCACTGCCGCATTCCCGGAAAGGAGGGAGAGGAGGATTCCGGCCGCCAGCACAGGAAGTCCCAGAATTATGATGTTGTTATTCTTCGTCAAGGATTTCCATGACATAGCGGTAGGCCTCATCCCATTTAGCGTTTGGCTTATACTGGAAATATTCCTTGGGCAGGTCAAAGACATGGCCGTTCTTGACCGCTGTCATCTCCTGCCAGAGAGGTTTCCCGGAAAAGTTTTCCGTAAAGCTCTTCCTGGCCCCGTCGCTTTTTCCCTGCTCAATGACAAATATAATGTCGGGATCCGCATCCAGTACAGCCTCGGGGTTCAGTTCGTCAAAAGCCAAATTGTCCCCGGCTATGTTTTCGAGGCCGAAGGCATTAAAGATCTCACAGGCAAAATAGTCGTTCTTGAGGGCTTTGTTCTTTGTGGCGGATATGCGCAGCGCAAGGTATTTTCCCTTGAGGAGGTCCTTTTCAGAAGCGCTTTCCAGAATCCGTCCTATTTCCTCACCGACTTCCGTCACATTCTCCTTATAGCGGTCCTTCCTGCCGGTCATATCGGTGAGCTCCTGCATGACAAGATCGTAATCGGCAAAGGAATTCACGCTGATCATTTTCGTGCGGATGTCCCTGGCTTCAAGCTCCTCAGAGAGCTTTCTGTGGGTCGGCAGCTCGCCGGACAAAAGAACGAGGTCCGGTGAGAGGGCTGCGATCGCTTCCAGGGAGGGGTTTGTCACGGTTCCGATGATCTTTGTATCTTCTGTAATCCCCCTCAGGTCCATGCCGTCCTCCGTCATGCCGGCTAGTTCCCCTCCAGCAAGGAGCCAGAGGTCTCCCACTGACCTGGACACGGCCGCCGTTGTGAGCGCATGCTGCTCTTCTGCCGGGACGCTGCAGGCAGTAAGCGCCGCGGCCAGAAGGACCGCGGCAGCTCTTGTAATTTTGCTCAATACTTTCATATATTTTCCGTCTGCTGTATGAGGCTTCTACATGAGGTTGTTGCTCCTGTCGTAATGTTTGCCGCCCCAGTAGACTCTTGTTGCGACTTCAGCCTTTTCATTGAGGTGAACGTCCTTCATGACCCACTTGAAGAATTCATCAAATCCGGTCCTGTCTACAATGTAGCCGATGTGTTCTTTTCCTTCAAGAGCGTCGGGATCGATATATTCATCTACATAGGCATAGGCGTTTTTGACCATCTTGAAGATGCTCTCTTCATCCGCCCATTTGACGAAATCCTCGGCAAGGCGGGGGTTCTTTTTGCCTGTACGTCCCATAATGACCACGCGGAAATACCGCTCTTTGCTTCTTGTCCAGGCCCTGGTGGGGCAGTATGTGACGCAGACTCCGCATCCTATGCATTTGTCGGTATCTCGGACTACCTTGCCGTTGACAAGGGACAGGGCTCCCACCGAACGGATATTGCAGTACTTGATACACTGCTCGCAGCCGACGCACCGG
>CADBPC010000060.1 GCA_902796425.1 uncultured Lachnospiraceae bacterium | reverse complement strand
TGTTCTGAATATTTTCTCTTGGAATTTATTCAGGGTTGCATTTCTGTTTGATTGTCACGTATTCTGTTGGTATTGTTCGTTCGCCTTCCGGCGATGCGTCCGTGGGACGCAACTCATATAGGATATAATACTGAGTTCTTTTTGTCAACACCTTTTTCAAATTATTTTTTTGAAATTTTGTGTCGACCCGCAATCGATACGCTGCGGCGTTTGTCACAGCCGCGTTTTCTCAAGCGGTGAGTTGTATATTACCCCTTTCTATTTTGATTTGCAAGCACAAATTTCACTGTTTTTCAAAATAATTTCAGGGTGTACATTATCTGGTGTTTTTTTTCTGTCCCTGCCACAAATCCGTCGTTTTCAGCCTCCGGCTTTACTGCGGATCTCCGCCCGTAAGACGCACCGGCATGTACGAGTGTCCTGTCGCAGGGAGGAATTTCTCCACCAGATCCGCCATTCGGATTTTCAGGCTGGCCGTGCAGACGCACGGGTGGCAGCCGATATATTCCGCTTTGAGGATATCTTCATCTATCAGGAGCTGAGCTGCATTCTCCCTGTCGTTCATGATACCCATAACGCTTACCGCTCCCGGTTCGATATCCAGTATCCGCAGCATATCCTCCGCCGCGGCAAAGGAAAGCCTTGCGGATCCGATCTGGCCGGACAATTCCTTTGTGAGGAACTTCTTGTCTCCCGGCATCAGGAGCAGATAAAACTTTGTCTTCTGCCTGTTACAGAGAAACAGGTTCTTGCACATGGTCACTCCCAGGGCAGCATCGATTTCATCGCAGGCCTTCATATTATATGCGGCCTCATGATCAGCCCTGTCGTACTCAATCGAAAGGCTGTCAAGAAACTCGTATGTCCTCAGCTCTCTTTCCAGTCTTCCTTCCGTGTCTGCGGGTTTACCTCTGAAGATCTCCAATTTGCACCTCCTGCCGGTGGGATGTTTGCATGAGCCATGCCCCATGTCGACAGTGAGGGTCCTTCGGACCCTCACTGTCGCGTCATTCACCGTATATATCTGACTGCACGCAAAACGCGGCTTCAAAGGGATTCCTTCGAAGCCGCGTTTAATGCTTTTATTAAGCGGAGAAAGCGGGATTTGAACCCGCGCGCCGGTTTTGCCGACCTACACCCTTAGCAGGGGCGCCTCTTCAGCCTCTTGAGTATTTCTCCAAGCCTGAATATCTGCCGCTGTCAAGCGAACATAATGGATTATACAGGCGGCCTGACTATTTGTCAATTGTCTCGTACAGGTCGTTGCCGAATCTGTCGATTACGACAATGGCAGGGAAGTCCTTTACCGTCAGCCTGCGGACAGCCTCTGTCCCAAGGTCTTCATATGCAATGACTTCCGAGCCGACAATTGCTTTTGAAAGGAGTGCCCCCGCTCCGCCGATGGCAGCCAGATAGACCGCTCCGTTTCTGATGATCGCTTCATGGACTTCCTTCGATCTTCTGCCCTTTCCGATCATACCGGTCATTCCGAGATCAAGAAGTGCCGGAGTATATTTGTCCATGCGGCTCGCGGTCGTAGGACCGGCTGAGCCGATCACCTGCCCGGGTCTTGCAGGAGTGGGGCCCAGGTAATAGATTATGGCATCCTTTATATCCATAGGAAGATCCCCGCCTCTTGCAAGCGCCTCCGACATTCTCTTATGGGCGGCGTCTCTGGCGGTATAGATCGTCCCGGTGATGTAAATCATATCCCCGCATTGGAACTGTGCTGCTTTTTCAGCCGTAAGCGGCGTAGTTATATATCTGTCCATAATTACCTTTATATCTGAAGCTTCGAATATGCGTTTCGAAATGGTTATCCCTGAACTCTTACAGAACTCTGCTCTCGTGCCGGTTTACGTGGCAGCATATATTAATGCCCACAGGGAGTCCCGCGATATGGGTCGGATACGTCAGGATCCGGAGCCCCAGCGCTGTCGCGTCTCCTCCGAGACCGGCCGGGCCGATTCCTGTCCGGTTGATCCTCTCAAGGATTTCCTCTTCCATTTTTGCGATATGCGGCAGCTCGGAGTGCTCCTGCATATTCATGGTAAGGGCCTGTTTTGCCATAATGGCGCATTTCTCAAATGTACCGCCGATTCCGACACCGATAAACATGGGCGGGCAGGCGTTCGGACCTGCATCCTTCACGGCCTGGACGACTGCGTTGATTACGCCCTCTTCTCCGTCCGCAGGCTTGAGCATCGCCACCTTGCTCATATTCTCGCTGCCGAAGCCTTTCGGCGCTACCGTGATCCTGACACTGTCCCCGTCCGCAATGGAATAATGAATGATCGCGGGCGTATTGTCCCCCGTATTTACACGAAGGAGCGGATCTCCCACCACCGATTTGCGAAGATACCCTTCCCGGTAACCCCGGCGTACGCCGCGGTTTATGGCTTCCGTAAGGCTGCCTCCCGTAAAATGGACTTCCTGCCCGGCTTCAATAAACACCACAGCCATCCCTGTATCCTGGCAGATCGGAATCTGGTCCTGCCCGGCGATGCCGAGGTTGTCCTCCAGCTTCTTCAGGATTTCTTTTCCGAGGTGCGATGTCTCCTTATCGAAGGCATTGTCCAGCCGTGCTTTTACATCGGCGGATAAGCCGTAATTTGCGGCCACGCACATCTCACAGACGGCATTTTCAACTGTCTGAACATCAATTTCCCGCATATCTTTTCTACCTGATCCGGCCTTTCTCAGGCCTTTGCTAAAATCTCGGAGAGTGTCCCGGAAAGTTCCTCGTCGGAAGGATTGCCCGGAACCCAGCCGATTTTCTGTCCGTCATTCTCATATCTGGGAATGATATGGATGTGGAAATGCGGCACCGTCTGGCCTGCTGCCGCGCCGTTATTCTGAACAATATTAAGGCCGTCCGCGCCGAGGTTCTTATAGATCATTCCTGCCGCTTTCTTAGCTGTCACGAATGCGGCCGCCGCAACGTCTTCGGGAAGATCGAACAGGTTCGCATAATGTTCCTTGGGAAGAACCAGCGCATGTCCCTTTGCTGCAGGGCCAAGGTCCAGTATGATGCGAAAGTTCTCATCCTCGTATACGGTTTTCGACGGAATTACTCCGTTTGCGATTTTACAGAAAATGCAATTATCATCCTTCATGCCTTTTTCACCTCATTCTTTTCTCTGCAGCAGGCACCGCAAAGCAGTATCCTGTTAACAGGAATAGAATACCACATTACCGATTTGTATTTCATCAACTTTCCTGACGCCCGCGGTCTGTGTACCCGCCGATATAATCCATCATGCTCTCCGCCTCCCATTCATCCGTCGGAATCAGTTCCGGCTGCGAACCGTTCCCCGAAGTCCTGGTATTCCCGTCTTCCGCCTCGTCTTTTTTCAGTGACAGGAAAAGTCCGTAAACAGCCGCCATCGCAGCCAGCATGAGGCTGGCGATCGCTGCCGCCCGCATCAAAACGCGTCCTCTTACTCCGAATGAAGCTGCCGCGTACACCGTAATAACATCACATGCAAGAGCAGCGGACAAAAAGCCGAGAGAGAGCATAAGCAAAACCACGGGACGCCTCTTTTTCCTGCCGGTGGCCTTTACATGCAGCCATTCATCCTGCGTGCTTTTGCTCCTTTCCGGCTTCTTTCTGTCTTCTCTCTCAAAGTCTTCACGCCGCGGGCGGCTCTGCCGCTGCAGTTCCATATTCTCTCTTTCGATTCTTTCGATCAGTTCGAGAGCGGAAATCCTTCCGTCGAATTCGCCGTCAAGCACTTCCTGCGTAAGGAAGAAGTTGGGCTGGCCGGCGCGGCTGTGCAGGCGGTTTATGGCGGAGACTGTGACAGTGTCCGCCGGATCTGTATGGTCCGCCAGATATTTGAGCAGCTTCTCGCCGGAGGATTCATCTGCCGGCTCCGGATAATAACAAAACAGCCAGCTCTTTTTATCAGGATCATAAAATATGAAATCTTCGCGCAGCAGGATCCGGCTGTCATCCAGAAGAAACCTTGAAATTCCGCTTCCCACAGCCGCCAGTGCATAAAGAAGGCCTTTAACCTCTTCACCCCTTAGAGCTCCCGGTCCGCACATGGATTCCAGGCTCTGTCTGGATGTGACTTCATAATATAAGTAATCATTGCCGTCGATGGAACGGAGGCTGCACGGAACAAGCCCGTCGATCCGGTTGGCCGCGAGCATCCTGTATTGGTAATTTCCCGGATTCCCGCTGCATTTGACTACAAGGAAGCTTCGCCGGGCGTCATTGTACTGGGAACATTCAAGCTTCAAATCTCCATCTCCAACTATTTTTGAAACAGGTCAAGAACCCTGCCGCTCACATGAATCGTCCGCCTGAACCTTCGGATCTTCTCAGGAGGGTCAAATCTGGAAGCCATCCCCCTGAAGCGGATCGTCCAGATTGACTGCGGCATTAATGACGACCCGCCGAATACAGCCGGCGTCACTTTTGCGGTGCCGCCAAGCGCAACGGAATCCTTCGTGCTCTCATCCTCTGTCTGAATGGCCGTAACCGCAAAATACCTTCCCGGAATCTGTTTTTTATTCTCCCCGGCGCCGCTTTTGCCGGATGCCGTCCTAACCGCGCCCTCCTTTGTCATGCCCTCGCGGAAACAGACAAGATAAGCATTCTGATTGAGCAGGCACCTGTCATAGAGATAGAACGCCGTGTAGATCATTATCACGATGACGCACAGCACCATCGGTATCAGAAACGCCGCCTCCAGTGTCATATACCCGCCAATACCGTCAGGACGAATCCTGCTGTTATAAACGGTACATATGGTATCGTCTGATTTTTCTTTCCCTTTCCTGCCGCCAGAAGGCAGATGCTGTATATCGATGTTAGAAGAAGGGACGACATCAATACAAAAAGCACCCGCTGCAGGCTGCTGATCATCCCGATCATCATAAATATAATTCCGTCTCCTGCCCCTAATTTTCTGCCGCTCGCAAATGACAGGAACACCAGAAATATGCCTGGCATAATAGTCATTATCAATGTCTGCCAATAAACCTCTCCTTTACAGAGCCTGAGAACGCAGCCTGCTGCCGCAATGATGCCGCAGACAAAAAGCCACACAACAGGCAGTTCTTTTTTTCTGATATCAAAATAGGTTCCTGTAAGCAAAATACCCATTCCCGGCAGCACGCCGGAAACCGTCATGTCATATAGTGCTGCTGTCATTGAATTCCTCCAGGTCATCCGCCCCCGCATTTGGAGCACGCCCTCATATGATCCCTGACCGAGCTTAAGGGAACTTCCCGGACCTCCCTTCGAAGGGACGAGCACGAGGGAGACCCATGAAATCTGTTGCCCTCAGCGGTTACGTACAGCATTCCTGTCCGCGAAGGGCGGCATTCCTCACAGGCATAATATTTCGAGCCGTCCCGGCTCCGTTCCGAAGTCACCTGCGCTGCCGACACCGGCCGAACCTGCGGCTTTAAATAGGTACAGTCGCGGCTTCTGTGATATACGCTTCCGGACGGAGTAATGTATACCGTCTCCTCATTCTCGTCGGAGGCTGTCTCCGTATCCTCTTCACTGCGCGCATATCCTGTCCAGGCATGCCCGTAAAACCTGGACTGCATGGAAAAGGAATCCGGCGCGAGAATCGGTATAAACGGCCGTATTCTGTAATCCGCCGTGATATCCACGATATCTTTGTCATCCGCAAGCACAGAGGATCTCAGATAGGAAATGGACCCTTCGCCTCCTTCAAGACATGAATGGCGAAGATACTCTGTCCCAAGATAGTTTTCGACATTCTTCCTGACATATGTCTGGGAGAAAATCATTGAAAGGGCGCCCTGGGCAAAGCCGGCTCCTTCACCCTCCTGCGCTTCGCCGGATTCAGGCGCCAGCATACTTTCTTCACCGGGCGCGCTGCCTTCGGCCGCACCGCTTTCTTCCTGCACTTTTCCGGGAAATGTCTGGCGGGCGTCACTCACCCCGTATCTGTAATAGTACGCGTACTGTGATACCCTGTATCCTGTCTGCTGAAGAGCCGCAAACATATTGCTCTGAAGGCGGATCATGTCAAAAATATACAGGACATTCGCCATGAAAAAGATGAAAAGCGGAAGGACCAGCGATGCTTCTACTGTCATGCCCGCTTTGAGTGACAGGGAAGAATACCTCTTTATACTTTTTCGGAGAGACCGTCTCTTTTTATATTGATTCGTAATTAAGGCACTTCCTCCCTGTCTGATTGACAGGCACATGAAGGCAGAAGGCTGCCGGGCCTGTCAGTTGTATGACACTTCTTTTATAATCTCGAAATGATAACCGAAGGAACTCTGAACCTCTGCATGAAGCGTATAGGTATCCATGCACCAGTCCATGCGGAAATTCTCATTCCCTTCCGTATTGCGGATCTCACATTCCATCAGATCCATCATCCTCAGGCCTTTTGTGTCCATGCCTTCGGCAAAAAGCAGGACCCTGAGGTAATCCTCATAGGAAAAGCCTTCTCCTTCGTCATCCTCCTGCGAATCGGGCAGAAATATACCCCGGAGCGACGTCTGCCATGTACTTTCGTTTTTCATAAGCGGAACACGCCTGCCTTTCAGCAGTGACCTGACGTCATATACACTCTCTAAATAACTCCAGCCAAACAGGATCGCCGTCTTTATCACCTCCTGCAGTTCCGGCGTCATAATAATCACAGATAACACCATTGCCATCGCGTCTGCCTGGGCCTTTTTAGTTTCATCCGAAAATATATATGTGCAGTTTGCGGCTTCCCTCAGAATGAGCAGCTTTTCAGCCATTTTCTCAAGATTGTCCCGGTCCGACGGCTGCCCGAAAAGAATGTATTCGACCTGATATTTCAACACACTTTCCGGATCTTCATTCAGCCATCTCCCGAATTTCTCAAAGATGTACTGATCCATCATCAGGGATCCGGCCTTCTCATAGTGATGGGAGTTGTCCGCTTCCCTGGCGCTGCCGATGTGTATCTGCCGGTGGGAAAGGAGTCTGTTCACATCCGTCTTTGCATCCGATATATTGCTTTCCCCGGGCAATGTCTGCATCAGCGCCGGCTGAATGCGAAGGGCATCCGCCTCATTTGCCGGATTGTCTTCCGGCAGGGCCTCTGCCGCGGTTCCTGTCTCCTCTTCCTGCCGGCTCAGCATTTCTTCCATCGCCGCGTCGTTTTCTTCTTTCTTTTTTCTCCACTTCTCTATGTCCCAGTCGATGCCCTCAAATTTATCCACTTTTGCAAGAACAGGCGCCATTACACTGCCTGCCGGGTCGGCTGACATATACGCGAATATCTGCTGCCGGAGCGATGCAAGATGGCTGTCTGCCGCAAATCTCGCATTTTCCACGGCTACGGACTGTGTTTTAAGCCCCGTGAAGTCCTTTTCACGAAAAGCAAGAAGTCCTCCTTTCTTTTCAAAGTTTTTGTCCATGTATTCCTTCAGGTGCCGCTCTGTATTGGAAAGTCCGGCATTCGGACTCATATAGGAAGTGTCGATATAAAACAGGTCGTATCTTTGCTGCAGCTCACGGTGATATTCCGCCAGCACCGACCACGCCGCCGTATCAGCGACGCACTCCGCCTGCATCCGTATTGCCCCGAGTCTTGCACCCTCGATAAGGGCAAAGAACACAGACAGAATTACTGTCAGCGACAGAGACAGGAAAACGGTAAGATATGCGCCGCACCCGTTCCTGTGCCTCACCGGCCGGGTTTCCATACAGCGGGCAGCTGCATCTGTTCCTTTCAGGATGATCCCAGCACCTGATTGCTTTGTTCGGTTATGGTGCTGAAGATGTTCTTTACAAGGCTGTTCAGCTGCTTTTTGAAAATAACGACAAGCCCGATCAGGACAACGATGATCAGAATAATTTCTACGGTGCCCATTCCGTCCTCATCCTTAAGGAAATTCCTGACAAAACCCGGAACTTTGATACTCTTCAAATACTATTCCTCCATTTCCTGCTGTCACGGAGCCGCATATATCCCGGCCCCGGCAAATTGTCCCCCTGCGTATACGGCATTCCCGACAGTATCAGTAACCCCGGACAGACCATCGGAAACGCCGGATACGGCAGCACAGGTTCTTCCTCCTTTCCGTAAGGATCAGAGAGAAAAACTGTAATATGCGGGGATCATTATGATTACCAGCGTCACTCCCAGCATCATGATCATCGGAAGAAGAAGTTTGGTCCCGGCCTCCTCTCCCAGCTGTCTGGCAAGGTTCCTGCGCTCTTCAAACGCGCTCTGCGCTTCCTGCAGAAGTACGTTCATAAGCTCGCTGTTCCCCTTTTTAAGATTCTGTGTCAGAAGTGAACTGAGTCTGGTGTACTGACGCATGCGGCACCGCCTTCCGAAATGTGCATACGCGTCATACTCTGAAATTCCACTGTCCATTTCCCTGCATACCAGAAGTATTTCTTCATATACATAGCGTTTCTCACCTCCTTCGCTGCGCCTTATGCTGTAATCCTCTCCAAGCTTGTAAAACACTCTGCGGACACTGAGTCCGGCTCCGAGGTAGAGGACAATCTTGCTGATCATCTGGGGATAATCGATTGCCAGTTCTCTCGAGCGCTTTTGAATCTGACTGTGGAGCTGGCTGTCACTGAGTCTGTAGGCTGCCATGCCGGCAGCGCTGATCAGAAGAAACAGAACAAGACTCGAATCCTCCACAGGCTCCTTCCAGGTAAGCGCTACCCCGTCTATCGAAGCGGGGAGCACCAGCGTGTCTTTGTATCTGGTATCCTCCTCCTGCTCACCAATCGCTTCCATAATCTGCTGCTGCATTCTTTCCTTTCCTGTTCTGGCTGCGGGAAGGACGAATACCGTATATTCTTCCGTAAACCTGCTGTCCTCATACTGCAGCGAGGCTGTGAGCGTGACCTCCGTTCCCTCTTCTCCCGCAAGTTCGGGACGGACCGCCCCGTCCCCCGCGATGCATTCAGAGCTGCTCTCCCAGAAGATCCGGAAAGGATACCCCTCCGCGGCTGCCGGAAGATTCAGGTCTTCCCTGATTTCCGCAAGGTCTTCATTTGATCCTTTGATGATCCCGGGCAGAAGCAGGAGCACCTCGTCGGCCATCGCCTTAACTTCTTCCGGCCTGTACTGTCTTGCCTTTGCGTCGATTACAAAATCTCCGTATTCCTGGCCGCCTCCTTCTGCCCGGACGATAATCTCCGTATTCTGTCCCCCGTAATCTTCCCGTTCTATAAATCTGCCTTCCAGGACTCTTCCCTCCTGCTGCTGGCTGATATAGACGCAGATGGCCAGAACATCCGCCATGAACAGGAACAGAAGGAGTGTGCGGATTTTTCCTATGCTGTACAGTGCCTCTCTTTTTTCCGCTCCCGCCGACGGATCCAGCGTCATAAGATCCGCCCTGACAAGTCCGCCGGAATGCGCCGCGGCAAACCGGCTCCCGGCGCCGGTCCGCTTCAGTGCATACAGCCGCACCTGCCGGTAAATCCATACAGCCGCCCTGTAGAACGGCCTTGCGAATAAGGCCGGCATTTTATCCGCAAGAAGCGGCGCTTTTCTCGATACAAACAGCAGCAGCATAAAGGCTGCGAATACTGCGGTATATAACCAGATCTGCATCTCCAATCCTTATCTGCCCGGCTATACCCTGATCTGCACGATTTTCTCAGACAGCAGGTAAGCCGCAGCGTACACCCCGAGACAGGCGGTCATAATAATAATTCCGGCCGCATTGTGATAGAGAACGTCAAAAAAGCCCCTCGATGTCGTTCCTATATAAATGATGATGACAAAGGGCACCACATCCATGATCTTCTGTTCCATCTTCTTTGCCGAGAGCAGGACGCCGATTTCATTCTCCACCTCAATGCGGCTTTGGATAATCCGGATTGTCCGCATCAGAATCTCCGTCATGTTGCCGCCGCTGCGCTTTGCAATTGCGAACACATCCGCAAATTCCCGGATCTCCTCAATGCCGCTTCGCGCGGCGAAATCATCCAGCAGGCTTTCCAGGGGGATATGGTTTTCAAGGCCTCCCCTGATGATCAGCAGTTCCCTGCAGATGGGCGCCTTAGGCCCGTAAAGAAACTCCATTTCCCCGAGTGCTTCCAGCATGGCGTTTTCGGCAGAGTACCCTGCCTTCAGTGCTGTCAGCACACTTGCGGCCATTTCCTT
>CADBPC010000059.1 GCA_902796425.1 uncultured Lachnospiraceae bacterium | reverse complement strand
TTGCATGGGTGATGCAACAGCGGCCAAAGCAGCATCCGGCCACCTTTTGCAGCCGCCTGTTCATCTGGCATGGCGGAGCAGCTTTTCACGAAAGTAAAACGGCGGTTTTTCAGATCGCTATGACCATGGTTTGCCGTAATTTGCCGCAGCTTGCCAACGGTAGTAAAACTACCCGATTTTTACTACGTTTTGACTACTAATCGGTGCATTTGAAAGGAGATTTTCGTATTGATTAAGATACTGTTTATCTGCCACGGCAATATTTGTCGTTCGCCGATGGCTGAATTTGTATTTAAGGATATAATTAACAGGGAGCATGCTGCAGACAGGTTTTATGTTGCATCTGCAGCTACTACGTCGGAAGAAATCTGGGGAGGAAAGGGAAATCCGGTTTACCCTCCGGCCCGCAGAAAGCTCGCGGAGCACGGAATCGGCGTCGAAGGGAATGAGCTTGGCGTCGGCTTGAAGCGTGCAAGGCTCCTGAAAAGGTCGGATTATGATGAATTCGACTACCTGATCGGAATGGATGACGAGAACCTGTGGGACATGAAGGCGCTGCTGGGCCCGGACAGGGAGCACAAGATCTCGCTCCTTCTGGATTACACAGATCATCCGCGGAATGTGGCAGATCCCTGGTACACGAGAGATTTCGACGCGACATGGAATGATATCAGCCGCGGGTGTGAAGCGCTCTTCAGGAAGGTGACACACTGATATACAAGAGGCAGAGGATGGGGGATACGGTTTACAGAATATCAGAAGATAATATGCGGGTGCTGGGCAGGACGATTGAAATCGGCGGCGTTACCTGGCTCGGCTATTCCGGCTCCGGAATTGAATTTCTTACGGATGCAGAAGATGTGAGCATAGAAGCCATGGCGGTTACGGCTACCGGCATGCAGAGTGATTATGCTTATCTTGGCATCATAATGAATGACGGCGAAAGAGTTACCTCCAGACTGCGCGTCGCCAGGGAACTGCGCAGCTACGATATCCTTCACAATCCGAAACACAGGAAGGTGAAGATCCGTGTCGTAAAGCTGACCGAGGAGCGCTATGACAAGGCGGGTCTTGTTTCGGTAACCGCATCGGGCGGAGTCATTACCGCATCGCGAAGGCGCACCCGCAGAATACTGTTTATCGGGGACTCGCTGACGGCCGGATACGGCGTCCTCGGCGGCAGCGTTCCGATGCAGGACTATTCTTTTACAACAGAAGATGAGAGCATCACCAGAGCCTACCCGTACCTTGCGGCGGAGCACCTGGAAGCGGACGCCCAGTTTTTCTGCTGGAGCGGAAACGGCGTGATTTCTCATTATATCGATGAGAGCACGGATATTCCCATAACGAAAGACCTGATGCCCGCCTTATATCCGCTTACGGCCGCGAATACGGAGGAAGTGGTGAAAATCAACCTTCAGGCGAGAAGGAAAAAGTCATTTATTTCAGACAGCGATGAGACGGATCAGGAGGACGGTCCGCATCTGTTGAACCGATGGGCGTTTTCGCCGGACCTGATCGTGAGCAATCTGGGAACCAATGATGCTTCGTTTGTGCGGGGCGTGTCTGTGCGCGAGCGGCATTTTGAGCAGCATTATCTGGCTTTTCTTAAGAGCATAGCCAGAGATTATCCCTTCGCGAAGGTTCTTGTCACCTACGGCCTTATGGAAAAAACGCTGAGCGGGGCGTGTGAGAGAGTTGCGCTGATGGGAGACTATGAGTATCTGGAATTTCCGCTTATGGATCCCGAACTGGACGGAATCGGGGGCGGCGGGCATCCCGGCATCGTGACACATGAGAAAACAGCTGATATACTGTGCTATAAAATCTGTCAGATGACCGGATGGAATACATTAATAAACGGAGGTATATGATGGCGAATTATACAGTAACCATAACAATGGAAGACGGCGGTGTCATGAAGGGTGAGCTCTATCCGGATATTGCTCCGATCACCGTCGAGAATTTCAAGAAGCTCGCCGATGAAAAGTTTTATGACGGGCTGATCTTTCACAGAGTTATCAAGGGCTTCATGATTCAGGGAGGAGATCCGCTCGGAACAGGAACCGGCGGTCCCGGATACAGTATCAAGGGTGAATTTGCCCAGAACGGAGTCAAAAATGATCTGAAGCACACCCGCGGAGTCCTCTCCATGGCACGCGCGATGGATCCGGACTCTGCAGGAAGCCAGTTCTTTATCATGCACAAGGATGCTCCTCATCTTGACGGCGCATACGCTGCATTCGGGAAAATAACGGAAGGCCTGGATGTACTTGACCGCATTGCGGGCGTCCGCACCGACTGGAGCGATCGTCCCCTTGAGGAACAGCAGATCTCTTCCATCATCGTTGAATAAGTAAACCGGATATCAGTCATCACTGCCCGGTTCTGTAAGACCGCTGAACGTGTATCTCAGAAAAAGTTCAGCGGTCTTTTTGTATGCGCCTTTCCGGATGGGGTATACGAGTTCTCCCTTCGGGCTGCCCTTCAGGGTGACCATCCCGTTCTTTATGTCTGTGATTTTTTCTATATTTATAATGATCCCACGGTTTATGGAGATGAAAACAGAAGGATCCAGCTGTTTGGAAACTTCGTTAAAGGACGAGCGGACGCGTCTGGTTCCGATGCTCGTCTCAAGGTTTACATAGTGACCGTCGGATACTGCAGCCAGAAGGCACCCGGGCGGGATGGGGACAGCGTTCCCCGCCGCGTTCAGCAGGGTATTGCCGCCGGAGCACCGGGCGTCATACGCGGTTACGCTTTCATGCAATGCTGCAGGTCTTTGATGAACGTTTTCAACATGTATGATCAGGTTAAGCTGCAGGTTCTTTTTTTTACTCTTCGATGCCAAATCCTATTCCTTTCTGCCGGATTTTTCCTTTTCGTGCCAGGCTTATGCAATAAAACAGTACGGGTGCGTAAAATGCGGTTACACGCTGCGGCGGACCCGGCCGCCCGGCGTGAACAGAAGCATGAGTGTGTATGAGAGTAATGAGGATTAAGATGAATATGAATAGGAAAAAACTGTTTTCCACAAGAGAACTGCGGCGGACAGGCGTGATGTTTATGATAGTTGCCATACTGGCAGCGCTGCTGAACATAGCCGGCTTTGCCGCACCGCTGAAAACAATGGCGAAGACTGCTGCGCCGGCAGAAAACATTGTAGCACAGGATACGGAAGGGAATGCAATCGGCAGGATCAACGAAAATGCAGGGGTCAGTCTTGACAGTCTTGCACAATGGGAGGAAGGCCTGAATGTAGGTAAGACCGCGGCGGATAACCCGGATGGGTCATTCAGACTGACTCTGGAAGCGCTTGTTACGGGCAGTACAGAAAGAAAAGTGCAGCCGATTGATGTCCTTATGGTGCTGGACCTGTCGGGAAGCCTTCGGTTTCCTTATCCCGACAGTACGAATGAGAACGCGACCAGAATTGATGCCATGAGGTCCTCGGTTCAGTCCTTCATTACGAAGCTCGGAGAAATCAACCGCGGGATGCCTGAGTCGGATATCAGCAGAGTGGCGATGTTCGGCTTCTCCGGTCCCGGAGACATCGGAGCGGAGAATATCGAATCCTCTTATCTGTATGACATCTGTGATTATACAGAGCTTACGCAGGAGGGAATAAACGGCCTTGTAAACGCCGCGGGAAGCCTTAACTACTACCGGGGCAAGACCAATACCGGAGCTGCGATGGACAAGGCGGTAGCCATCCTGGACAAAAACTCGGGCAGCACCAGGAAGCAGATGGTCGTGGTGTTTACGGACGGCTATCCGAATATCGTCGAAGGAATCCAGGTCTCCGTTGCCAACAGGGCAATCGCTGCGGCAAGACTCATCAAGGAGAAGGGAACGGAGCTGTACGTCGTCTCAATTGAGCCGCATACGGAGGAAAATCCTGCGGCCATGCCGACGCTCTACCGCGTCGAAGGAGACGATGCCGGAAACCAGGATTTCTGTTATATGGCCGATGAGCTGCAGGAGCCGGGCTACGCTGCCCCTGCGAGCAACATCAGCGATGACCAGCTGCACTCCAACAGCAATTATTTCCTGCATCTTCTGTCGGGAAACAACCCGCACGCGGCGGATATGTTTACCCCCAACGCAGGAGATTCACAGGACGGAGGAAAGGTCGTATCGGAGAGCGGGATCAATTATGTCCTTACCGCAGGCGATGCGGATGCTCTGAAGGCTTTGTTTGAGAGGCTGGCAGTCCAGATCGGGACGGCGGACGCGGATCTTGGGAAAGATGCCGAGCTCAGGGATTTTGTGACATGGCCGTTCACATTAAAGGATCCTGCGGCGGTCAAAGTGTACTGCACCGATGCCGTGATGGGAGATGATGGAAAGCTCGTCTTTGGTGAGCGCAGGGATATTACCGGTGAAGTAAGTGTCTATGCGGACAGCCGGAGCGTGAAGGTGACAGGCTATGACTATTCCGCCGCTTACATCAGCGGGCAGGAGCATGCGGACAGGCCCGGTTACTACGGCAGTAAGCTGACCGTGGAATTTGACATCGTCCCGGGGAGGACCTTCGGAGGAAACGGTATCGATACAAACTGCGGACCGGGATCGGATTCGCCGAGCGGAATCTTTAAGAGCGGAAGTGATACGGAGCCGGAGGCCCTGTTCCCTGTTCCGCAGGCCGATCTTAAGCTGGATTACGAAATAGAGGCCAAGGACTCTGTGGCCTTCGTGCCGGAAAAGGCGGATATTACATCGATGGTCCTGTATAAGGACTGGTATGTACCGGACGGGAAACTCAACGCGTTTGTCAACATAACCTATACGCTGTATGACGAGCAGGGCGCCGAGGCAGGAACTCTTGTGATTCCCGCGGGAAAGAGGGCTGAGGACTGCAGCTGGAACTACAGTGTAAGGGATACGGATCATTGCGGGACATATCACGTGGTTTGCAAAGTTACGCCCGCAAAGCCCGGTTCCTATGACGAAATCACACGGGAGAAGAACCCGCAGGCACATGTCTTTCATCCGGTGCTTTCCCTTCAGGATACCGTCCGCGGCATCGGGGACGAGCCCGATACGCAGACAGGAGACCTTGGCAGCAGCGAAGGATTCGGATCGCATTACATCTCGGAAAGCTGGGAGTGCCGCTGCGGCGCTTCAAAAGAAGTTCCCGCCGGGGATGTACCCGGGCTTTTCTATACGGCATCATTTGCAGACAGCGGCGCCCTTGAAGAAAAAGACGGGAAAACAGTCATCGCAAAAGCGGGCGATATTCCGGTCAGGGTGGACGTGTACCGCAGGATGAAGGATGACAGCGCAGTCAATATCACTTCGGACACCAGGTTTATTCATGCGTGCGGCCTGCAGTCCTGTGCCTACGTAGGGAACCCGGCGCAGTATGCTTCCTCAAATGTGCGTTTCCTTATTCACGTGGAGGAACCCCAGGAGATTGTTCCGACAGCGCCGGAACCGAAGAAAGAGCCCGAGCCGAAGACAGAGCCGGAATCAAAGCCGGAGCCGGAACCGGAGAAGATAAATGTGCCGGAGACCAAAAAGGATCCCGCTCCCGCGCCGGTAACCCAGACGGTATCGGTCAACCCGCAGCCCGTCAGCGTGAATGTCAATAATAATCCGGTTAAAAACGTCGCAGTTACGCAGCAGCAGCCGTATGTGCCCGCGCCCGTCACTACAGCCGCGGCGCCCTTGCAGGTAACGACACAGGCCCGCCCGGCGGAGGGAAGGATGGCAGTCAGCACCGGGGATGAGAGCAAAATGGCCGGCTATCTCGGACTCCTTATGACATCCGCTGTTTCACTCGGAGGATGGATTATAAAAAGGAAAAGAAGGTGACAGAACGCTTCGTTAAATTTCTGTAAAGCTCCGAAAAGGATATTTACAACGAATAGTTCATCCGATATAAATAACAGTAGCGTTTACGTTTAAGGAAGCAATCCGAAGCATCCAGATGCTTCGGATTGCTTCTGCGCGATAAGTCCGTTAGGCAGGCACTGTGCCTGTTTAACGGGACATACATGGATGAGCATATAATCAATGGCCGGTAAAAAGAAAAAATGGATTAAGTGGGCTTTGATCGGAGGTGCTGCGGCGGCAGCTGCGGGAGTGCTGCGTTTTCGCGGCGCCGGCCAGCGCAATGCGGCGGCAGGCATGACTGCGGAGACTGCAGAGATCAGAGACATTAAAACATTCAGGAGCTTTACAGGAACGATTGCTCCGGTGACCAGCAGGGAAATTCTCCCCGATGTCATCGGCGTGAAAATTGACAAGGTTCTGGTAGAAGACGGTGATGAAGTTAAGGCGGGCGATGAGCTGGTCCTTTTAAACCCCGATTCGTTAAAACAGCAGGTGGCGGAGCTTTCTGCCACGATCAATGCTGCCGAAGCGTCCTCCTCCTTAAATATCGATTCTGCGGTAAAGACATACAACGATTATAAGTATAATCTCGACAACGGACTCGACACCTCGATTCAGTCTGCGAAATCCGCAATGGATTCGGCGCACGCCCAGCTTGTCAGCGCACAGGAGGCATATAATAATGAGGTGCTTCTTAACAATCAGCAGCTGAGCTCCACGATTATGTCCGCGCAGCAGCAGGTTGACAACGCGTACCGCTCGGTCGAAAGCGCAAAGCTCTCGCTTGAGCAGGTTTCGCAGAACCTCCAGCGCGCCTATGACTATGAAGCCGAGCATGCAGGAGAACCTGGGGTTTCTTCGGGATATCTGTCCAGTTCACAGCAGCTCGAGCAGAGCAAGGCATCGGCGCAGCTCCAGCTTGAGGCGGCCCTGGTATCCTATAACAATGCCGTTGATGCGTATGAGGCGGCAAAGCAGAATGAAGAGAACAATCTGACAAGACTGTATGAGACACTGATCAGCGCTCAGGAGGCATATTTCAACGCGGTGACGTCTTATAACGCTGCTGTCCGGAACAGCCAGCAGACACTGGGAAGATATGCCCTGCAGGTTGAGACTGCAAAGGCGGGCGCAAACCAGGAGACGAACAAACTGAGGCTCGCGGATCTTGAGAGCCAGGCTGACAACTATGTCGTGACCGCACCTGTCGACGGAGTCATCACTTCATTGAACGCCAGGGAGGGCAGCGTGACCGCGGCCGCGCAGCCTCTGGCCGTCGTTACGGATTTCGATGAGATGAAGATCGACATCCGCATCAATGAATATGATATCCTCGGCGTGCGGGAGGGAAAGGATGTCACGGTCACCATTGATGCGCTGAACAAGAACTATGAAGGCAGAATCGAGAAGATTTCCCGCATGGCGACGATCATGAACGGCGTCTCCTATTTTGAGGCAGAGGTCAATTTTGACGCGGACGAAGATGCCCGGAGCGGAATGAGCGCCGAGGTCAGGATGATGACGAACAACGTCTCGGACGCGGTGACCATTTCCTCGGAAGCGATCCAGAATGCAGATGACGGCAGCAGCTATGTCAATCTGTATGACCAGGAAGGCAATATGATCCAATGGCCTGTGACGCTGGGGGCATCAGACGGCACCTACACGGAGATTGTAAACGGTCTCGGCGAAGGTGAAACGGTTTACTACACGCCGTCAGGCTCTCCCTTTGACAGAATGAGATAACTGCGGCAGCAGGCTGACAGTACAGTGCCGGCGCCCTGCAGGCGTAAGGCAGAAAGATCCGATATGAAAGATAACCCGTTGGGTACAGAGGACAATCCGGGAACCGGAACAGAAATACTGCGGATGAAGGGCATCACGAAGGATTATGTAATGGGAGAGGAGATCTCCCATGTCCTTAAGGGAATCGACCTTTCTGTCCGGGAAGGAGAGTTCCTTGCGATTCTTGGCCCCTCCGGATCCGGAAAGTCCACATTAATGAATATGATCGGCTGTCTGGATACACCCACGTCAGGTGAATACTATCTTAACGGAAAGAGAATAGCCGATCAGAGCGAAGCGTCTCTTGCTCATATCCGCAGTAAGGAAATCGGTTTTATTTTCCAGTCATTTTATCTTTTACAGAGGCAGACGGCGTTCCAGAATGTCGAACTGCCTCTGATTTATGCCAATATGCCTGACAGAGAGAGGAAGCGACGGGTCAGGGAGGTTCTTGCCAAGGTCGGTCTTGCGGACAAAATGGACCATTACCCGAATCAGCTCTCCGGCGGACAGCAGCAGCGCGTCGCGATTGCGCGGGCGGTCGCCAATAATCCGACGATTCTTCTTGCGGATGAGCCTACGGGCGCGCTGGACCAGGCAACCGGCAGGCAGGTTATGGAGCTGTTTCATTCCCTCAATGATGAGGGACGAACGATTATAATGATCACGCATGACCGCAAGATAGCGGAGCATGCTGACCGGATTGTCAGTATACTTGACGGCAACATCAGCGAAGGAGATCTTGACGATGCATAGAGGATTGCTGATACAGAGCTTTAAAATGTCTCTGGAAAATATTATCAGCAACAAAATGCGTTCTTTTCTGACCATGCTGGGAATCGTGATCGGCGTCGCCTCCGTGATCGGCCTTATCACGATCGTGCAGGGTGTTTCCACGACGGTCATGGGACAGTTTTCGGATCTCGGCGCGGGAACGCTGACCGTTAACGCACAGGGCACTTACCTGAAAAGAGGACTGACGGACAGTGACCTGAATGAACTGCGGCAGGTCCCCGGCGTGGAGGGTATATCGCCGACGGTTTCCCTGTCCACATCCGCCGTATTCGGGAACACGGTTGCGGAAAATGTGTCGGTCGAAGGAAAGGACCTGATTTATTTTCAGCAGAATGACGTGGTTTATTCGGGAAGATCCTTTAACACGGGGGAGTCGGACGGAAACGTCATGGTCTGCATCGTGGACCGCAAATTTGTCAGGAATGTCATGAACGGTGTGCAGCCGATCGGAAACACCGTCCGGCTGGCAGGATACGACTATCAGATCATCGGTGTCCTGAAACCCAGCAATTCCCTGACATCGGCTTTTGTTGACACCAGCAATATCGACGGGAACGTGATCATACCGTACCGGAACGCGCTGAAGATGTCCGGTGCTGCAAATGTGACAAGTGCGGAGGTCTATGTGCAGCAGGGTGCTGTAACCGCGGATGTGGAAGCGGGGCTCAGGACAGCACTTGACAATATTTATAATGAAGCGGATAACAGTTACAGCATTTTCAACATGGAATCCCTGATGGATACGATGAACACAGTCCAGGGCATGCTGGCCACCATGCTGGGCGGCATCGCGTCGATTGCGCTGCTCGTCGGCGGCATAGGGATCATGAATATGATGCTGGTAAGTGTGACGGAGAGGACCCGCGAAATCGGGCTCAGGAAGGCGCTTGGCGCAGAACCGCTGCGTATTCAGCTGCAGTTCCTGATAGAGTCTGTGACACTGTCGATGATCGGCGGTATAATCGGTGTTGCGTTCGGCCTGCTGATTGCATATATCGGAGCAATGGCCATGGATGCGAAGTTTACAATGTCCGGAGAAGCGATTCTTCTTGGCGTCGGCTTTTCTGCCGGCGTCGGAATTCTCTTCGGATGGGCGCCCGCACGGCGCGCGAGCAGGCTTAATCCCATTGACGCCCTGCGCGCAGAATAAGGATTCTTTGAAGTACACAATACGAAAAGAGGAGTGTTTTCTGAACTGAAATGAAAAAAGGCGATCTGGTAATTGTTGTTGTTTTGTGCATAACACTGCTTCTCGGAGGAGCAGGCGGCTTTGCTCTTGGCAGAGCGACAGCGCCTGCCCGCGGGGGAGACCTCACTCAGGAAACGGAATTATCCGTTGAGGATGCCTCGGACAGCGGAGCGGGGAGCGAAAGCCGGGACAGCAATGAGATAGCCCAGGCAGCAGAGGAATCTGCGCCGGAGGCTTCTAAAGCCGCTTTGGAAGAAGCGCCTGAGAGCGACAGCAAAGACGCAGAGACCACAGCCGCAGAGGAATCTGAGGAACCTGCGGAAGAGGAAACGGAGCAGGCCGAAGAGGCAGCTGAGCAGCAGGAAAGCGAAGCGGCGGTGACTGCGGGTCTTATCGATGCGGCGGATGAGGAATACTATTTCCCCCATCACGACGATGCGGAAGAATTTAATTTCGAAGTCGGCGAGCATGCGGATGTGGAAGAAAAAACCGTAGACCCCGTATTCCTCGCAAATCCTTCGCTCCGGGAGGCGGAACTGCCCGACGGCGTCGCCAGTACGCTTTACGGGAAGAATCATGATGACTGCCAGATGCAGATTGTTATCCTCGGTGACTCACAGTTCGGAAACTTCCTGGGATATGACGGCATGGCTTATATGCTGTCCCAGAAGCTCAAGGCGAATGTATATAACCTTGCGGTCGGCGGCACCTCGATCTCCCTGGAGCCAAACGGAAGAAGAGACAGCGAGGGCTGGGATTCTTCCTGCGGAGTCGGCATGGCCAAGATTATCTGCGGGGAAGTCTCCGGTGAATTCCTGACCTATAATCACATGTATCAGTACAATGTTCTCAAGAGCTGTGATTTCTCCAAGACGGATCTGTTTATCCTGGAATACGGTGTGAATGATTTCTTCCAGAAGGCTCCCACCTATGTGCAGGATGATGCGTCCAATATAAAGACTGTGGCCGGAGGACTTGAGGAAGCGATTGTTCTTTTAAGAGTTTACTACCCGGATGCAGCGATTATGGTATGCACGCCGGGCTATACTCAGTTCTTCGAAGCGGGCACAGGCGCGTATATCGGAGATGTCAATACGCTGAACAACGGTGTCAACACTCTGCAGCGCTACATCCAGACCATCAGCAATATAGCGAGCACTCACACCGCAACCTCTGTCATGAACGCCTACGAGGAGGTCAACATCAACGGATATAATGCGAAGGAAATGCTGATGGACGGCATTCACATGACGGTGGAAGGAAGGAAACGTTACGTCAGCGTTCTTTCCCACAAGATTCTTTTAAGTCTCGGGTACAGCCTGCCCGAAGGCGTCGATCCGGACGATATAGACTGGGTGTCGCAGAAACAAGAATGATTTAACGGAATGTAAAAAACAGACCGACCTTCTTGAGCGGAACCCGCAGCGCCATGTATAAAACGACGGTAATAAAGACCGAAACTACTGAGTTGAGAAGAGTGACGGCAAAGTTGATCGTAAACGACAGCTCTGCGGCAGGCTTTCCAAGAACCAGAAGCTTGTAATAATAGCGAAGAAGCGGATCGAATATTGCGTTAAAGGCAAGGCCCGCGATGGATGCCGCGATGACCCGGTGCAGTAC